>JAUXUZ010000552.1 GCA_030680655.1 Phycisphaerales bacterium | reverse complement strand
CGGGTTCACGCCCCCGTTCGGCCCGTGCTCGATCGTGCAGACCTCGCTGGCCCGCAGGCCACACGCGTACAGCAACTCCAACAGCGCGCGGTCGCGCAGGTGCAGTTGCAGCCCGTCGTCTTGACGGTGGGGGGAGGAAGGCCGAGGAGCGGGCGCTTCAACCAGCGTCCGCACCTGCCGGGCCGAGAGCACGTTGGGCAGCTTCTTCCAGCGCGTCGGCGAGTCGAGCAGGTCAGCTGGGCTGGCGGCAAGGCGGCCCGTCGAGACGAGGTAGCGGTAGAAGACTTTGATCGTCGCCAGGTGCCGGATAACCGAAGTGCCCGCCAGCTTGCGGTCGGTCTTCAGGTGCGCCAGGTGCTCGGAGATGCGCCGCGGCGTGAGCGAGGCGAGCGGCGCCTCACCGGCGAAGGCGATCAGGTCGTGCAGGTCCGCGGTGTAGGCCGCGATGGTGTTCTTCGCGAACCCGCACTCGATGCGCAACCAGGTGATAAACGACCGCAGCTCGGGGGGGGGCTCAGGCTTTTTTGCGGCAGCGCGCGGCACAGCACAGGAAGATCGGCCCGCAGACCCCACAGCCGGGAAAAGTCACCGCCGGCGTCTCCCTCTTCCTACTCACGTCTCAAGTCTCGCGTCTCAAGTCTCCAAAAAGGGGACCGCCGCCCGGGTTGGCCCGGGCGGCGGCGTTGGTCACAGAGGATCAGCCGTTGCCGACCTTCTCACCCGGCGGGGGCCGCCGGGCTGCTCGACCGCGGTTTAGCCGCGGAGGAGCGAGAGGGCCTGCTGGGGCTGGCTGTTGGAGAGGCTGAGCGAGTTCGCCGCGGCCTGAGCCAGGATCTGACCGCGGGTCAGGTTGGCGGTTTCGCTGGCGAAGTCGGCGTCGCGGATCACGCTCTCGGCCGCACTGGAGTTCTCCAGCGAGACGTTGAGGCTGCTGATCGTCGACCCGATCGTGTTCTTCTGGAAGGCACCGATCCGGCCGCGGAGGCCCGAGACCTGACGGATCGCCTCATCGACCACCTTGCCGGCACCGGTGAGGTCACCGGTGGCGACGTTGAGGGCCTTGCCGCTGGCCAGGTCGGCCAGGAAGCGGGCCGATGTCGTGCCGGCGTTGGTGATGTCGCTGCGACCCAGCTTGCGTGCTGCGACGCTCTGGATGCCCAGGGTCGTCTTGCCGCCGATGTCAACCTTCGAGCTGAGCTGGAAGGTTGCGCCGCCACCGGTGATGGTGAAGGCGGTGGTCGAGCCGAGGTTTTCGGCCTGACCGGCGGTGGTGCCCGCCACCAGCATCACCTCGGTGTCGAGGAAGTCGCTGGCGACGCGCAGGGTCCGGCCCTTGCCGGTGGCCAGCACACCGTTGATGGTGCCGCCGATGTCCTTGCCCGTGTCACGGACGCTGACACCGTTGGCGACGGTCACGGGCGAGGCGTAGGTGTACGCCGCGGTTGCGCCGCCGACCTTGAGGCTGCCGCCGGTAGCGCCGGCCTTGTCGATGACCTTGACCGAAACGAACTGGTCAGTGCCGAAGTCCGTCGAGACGAACTGGATGCCCGAGGTGCTGTTAACACTCGCCGACAGGCCCAGGACGTCCTTGAAGGAGTTGATGGCGGTGACGGCCTGCGCAGTCGTGGTGCCGGTAGAGAAGGAGAACTCACGGCTGCCGTTGGCACCGGCGACCTCGATGGTGTAGAGCTGGCCGCCGGTAGTGGTGATGCCCACACCCGACAGGTCCAGCAGCATGGCGCCGCGCTGGGCCGAGGCGGTGACGTTGGTCGTCACCGTCACGGTGGACCCGGCGTTGAGCTTGGCGCCGTTGACTCGGAACGTGCTGACGTTTGCCGAGACCGACGAGGTGTTGAAGTCGAGGTTGCCGTTGAGCAGTTTCACACCCTGGAAGTTGGTGGAGTCGCTGATGCGGTCAACGGTCTGCAGGATCGAGTCGATCTGCAGCTGGTTGGCCTGCTTCTCTTCAGAAGAGAGGCCGGCACCGTTGGCGGTGGCGGTGATGAGGCCGCGGAGGTCGGTGAGGAGGTTAGAGACCTCCTGCAGGCCGCCTTCAGCGATGTTGGCGATCTGGTCCGCACGCTCGGCGTTCGAGATGGCCGCGCTGAGGGCGACCTTCTCGGCCCGGAGGTTCTCGCTGGCGATGAGGCCGGCGGGATCGTCCTTGCCGCGGTTGATGCGGAGGCCGGTAGAGAGACGCTCAAGCGTGGTGTTGAGCGTCTTGTTGTTCTTGGACAGGTTCGCCTGAGCGATCATCGACGACGGGTTGGTGTTGATACGACTCATGATTCCTCCGTGTGACCCCTGGCGGTTGTGCCGCCAAAACCTCTGATCCGCCGTGGGTGGTTCCCGCAACAAGCGAGGGTCCGCGTCGGGTGAGCCGCCCGGTATCCATCCCCGGTTCGGCATCGCTCTGCTCTTTGAGCTTCGCGACGGCAAGATGATCGAGTCACTGCACCGCGTTCTTCAGCGTTCGTGCAGGTTTGCCGGTGTTCTCGGGCGTCACAGACGGCGCTGGCGGTCGCGGACGGCCCAGCTTCATGCCGCCCAGGCGGAACGGGGTTGCACGCGGGCATATCCGTGTGCCGGTGCGCGTGCTTCTACTCTCATCGACCCTGCGATCATGCACCGGCGCCGGATAGGCCGACCGCTCCTGCGCGCGGCCAAAACGAAAAAGGCCCCGGCGAAACGCCGGGGCCTTGAGGAACTCGTTGTGTGGAGAGTGGATCAGCCGCGGAGCAGCGCGAGGGCCTGCTGGGGCTGGCTGTTCGACAGCGTGAGCGAGTTGCTCGCGGCCTGGCTGAGGATCTGGCCGCGTGTCAGGTTCGCGGTCTCGCTGGCGAAGTCGGCGTCGCGGATCACGCTCTCGGCCGCACTGGAGTTCTCCAGCGAGACGTTGAGGTTGCTGATCGTTGAGCCAACGGTGTTCTTCTGGAAGGCACCGAGCCGTCCACGCAGGCTCGAGACCTGGCGGATGGCCTCTTCAACGATCTTGGCGGCGGCGGTCAGGTTGCCCGTGACCACGTTGCCGGCCTTACCGCTGGCCAGGTCAGCGAGGAACCGCGTGTTGGTGCCGTTCGAGTCGGTGATCTCGGCGCGGCCGATCTTGCGGGCGGCGACGCTCTGGATGCCCAGGGCGACCTTTCCGTTGATATCGACCTTGCTTGCGAGCTGGAAGGTTGCGCCGCCACCGGTGATGGTGAAGGCGCTGGTCGAGCCGACGTTTTCGGCCTGACCGGCGGTGGTGCCCGCCACCAGCGTCACCTCGGTGTCGAGGAAGTCACTGGCGACGCGGAGGGTCCGGCCCTTGCCGGTGGCCAGCACACCGTTGATGGTGCCGCCGATGTCCTTGCCCGTGTCGCGGACACTGACACCGTTGGCGACGGCGACGGGCGAGCCGAAGGTGTACGCCGCGGTCGCGCCGCCGACCTTGAGGCTGCCGCCGGTGGCGCCGGCCTTGTCGATGACCTTGACCGACGCGAACTGGTCAGAGCCGAAGTCCGTGGAGCGGAACTGGATGCCCGAGGTGCTGTTGACACTCGCCGACAGCCCCAGGACGTCCTTAAAGGAGTTGATGGCGGTAACGGCCTGCGCGGTGGTGGTGCCGGTTGAGAAGGAGAACTCACGGCTGCCGTTGGCACCGGCGACCTCGATGGTGTAGAGCTGGCCACCGGTAGTCGTGATGCCGACACCCGAGAGGTCCAGCAACAGAGCGCCGCGCTGGGCCGAGGCGGTGACTGTTGCGGTGACGCTCATGGTCGCGCCGGCGTTGACCTTGGCCGCGTTGATGCGGAAGTCGGCGACGTTGGCCGAGACCGACGAGGTGTTGAAGTCGAGGTTGCCGTTGAGCAGCTTCACACCCTGGAAGTTGGTGGAGTCGCTGATGCGGTCAACGGTCTGCAGGATCGAATCGATCTGCAGCTGGTTGGCCAGCTTCTCTTCGGTCGAGAGGCCGGCGCCGTTAGCGGACGCGGTGATGAGGCCGCGGAGGTCGGTGAGGAGGTTGGACACTTCCTGCAGACCACCCTCAGCGATGTTGGCGATCTGGTCCGCACGCTCGGCGTTGCCGATGGCGGCCGAGAGGGCCGTCTTCTCGGCCCGGAGGTTCTCGCTGGCGATGAGGCCGGCGGGATCGTCCTTGCCGCGGTTGATGCGGAGGCCAGTCGACAGACGCTCAAGGGTGGTGTTGAGTGACTTGTTGTTCTTGGCGAGGTTGGACTGGGCGATCATCGAGGACGGGTTGGTGTTGATGCGACTCATAGCGACTGCCTCCGTGCTTGCTGCTGCGCCCGCGGGTGAGTGCGGGCAAACCTGGGTTGCCGAGAGAGTCCGGTGGGCCGCAACGCGCGGTGCCGGGCTTTCTCGCAGGCCGCCCTGTTGTCTGGGGCGCGGCCGAGGCCGAGAACGATGTGGCCTCACCATGGCTATCGGGGGGTCGGGAGCGCGGGTTGAGTTACCGGGGCGGCGTTAACCGAAAAAAGTCGCCAGATCGCACAGATTGCACATCCGGAACAGGCTGCAGAACCGTCGAAGTTGCGCGTTTGGGGGTTATGGGGCCGCAGGAAAGCCAGAAAACAAGAAAACCCGGGGTGGACCCGGGTTCCCTGTGTTATCGAGTGTGTGTCGTGGCGGCTCGTGCCGCCTGCTGCGGAGGCGACCCGCGCCGATCAACGCTGGAGGAGTGCGAGGACCGACTGGCTCTGCTGGTTGGCCAGCTGCACGACCGAGGTGCTCGCCTGGTTGAGGATCTGCGCGCGGGTGAGGGCCGCGGTTTCCTGGGCGAAGTCGGCGTCGCGGATCGTGGACTGGCTCGAGGTGAGGTTCTCGATCGCGGTCTGGATGGAGCGGACGTTGGTGTCGAGGGTGTTCTTCTCGAGGGCACCCAGGCGACCGCGGATGATCGAGATCTCGTCGATCGCGGCGGCGATGACTTCGGAGGCGTTCTGGAAGTTCCGTGAACGGAGGTCGTTGGCACCGCCGGACTTGACCGATTCGAGGAACTGGAACTTCAGCGAATTGTCGGCCTGGCGGAGGAGCGAGCCGCCGATCTTGCTGGCCGCAACGGAGGGGAGGCCGACGTTGATCTGCTGGCTTGAGTTAATGTCTCCGCCGAGCTGGTAGAGCGCTCCGCCGCCGGTGATGTCAAAGGAGGAAGTTCCGCCCGGGTCGGTGGCGAGCGCGACGTCGAGGGTGAGCTCGAGCCCGAGGTTCGATGAGTCGGGGAGCCGAACCTTGAGGCCGCTGCCGGTGCCCAGGGCGCCGTTGACCAGGGCCACAACGTCGCGTCCGCTGTCGCGGGAGGCTGCGGTCATGGAGCCCCAGACGAC
>JAUXUZ010000540.1 GCA_030680655.1 Phycisphaerales bacterium | reverse complement strand
CCTCAACTGGTCGAAGATCAGCCCCGCCGTCTTCGGCTCGCTCTTCCAGTCGATCATGGCCGGTGAGGAGGGGAAGAAGAAGCGCCGCCAGATCGGGGCCCACTACACCAGCGAGCGGGACATCATGAAGCTGGTCCGGTCCCTCTTCCTCGACGACCTGAAGGCGGAGCTTGCCGCGTGCGGCAAGAGCAAGATCAAGCTTCAGGCGTTCCAGGACAAGCTGGCCTCACTCCGCTTCCTCGACCCCGCCTGCGGCTGCGGGAACTTCCTCGTCGTCACCTACCGGGAACTCCGCCAGCTCGAACTGGATGCGCTGCTCGCCCAGCACGGGGGAAAGGAGATTCAGGCCGTCTTGAACATCAGCCAGTTGCTCAAGGTGCAGGTTGACCAGATGCACGGCATCGAGATCGAGGAGTGGCCGGCCCGCATCGCCGAGGTGGCGATGTGGCTCATCGACCACCAAATGAATCAGAAGGTGGGTGAGGCGTTCGGCCAGCCCGTGCTGCGGCTGCCGCTGAAGAAGAGCGCGAAGATCGAGAACGCCAATGCGCTGCAAGTTGACTGGAACAGTGTGCTGCCAGCAACGCGTTGCTCGTTTGTGCTCGGCAACCCGCCGTTCATCGGCCACCACCTGCAGACCCCTGCCCAGAAGCAGGACCAAAACCGCATCTGGGACGGTGTCGACGCGTCCGGCGTCCTTGACTTTGTTACGTGCTGGTACGCGGTGGCCGTCCAGTACATGCAGGGCACCGGGGCGCGCGCCGCCTTCGTCTCCACCAACTCCATTTCGCAGGGGGAGCAGCCGGGCATCTTCTGGCCGACGCTGTTAGCCAAGGGCGTGGTGATCCAATTTGCACACCGCACGTTTAAGTGGGAGAGCGAAGCGCGGGGGAAGGCCAAGGTACATGTAGTCATCATCGGATTCGGGCTGCAGGAAATCGCAGGCAAGACCCTTTGGGAGTACGAGCGAGAGGACGGCAATCAGGGAAAAGTCGCGGACGTGGCGCGGCTAAGCCCGTACCTCTTCGAAGGCCCCCCCACCCTTCTCTCGAACCGAAATGAACCGATTTGCTCAGTCCCAGGGATGAAATACGGCAACAAGCCGACTGACGGTGGCTATTTCTTGATGACCGCAAAGGAACGCGCGACGCTTCTAGAAGCGGAGCCTGCGGCCGCACCCTACATCAGGGTCTATATCGGGGCTGAGGAATTCTTGGACGGGACAGAGCGGTTCTGCCTGTGGCTACCAGATATTTCGCCCTCAGTGTTGCGGGCGATGCCGCTTGTAGCTGCCCGGGTGGAGAACGTCCGGCGGTTCCGCCTAGCGAGCAAGGCGGAGAGCACTCGGGAATACGCCGACTACCCGACCAGATTCCGTCAGATCGCGCAGCCCAAGGGGCGGTTCATTCTCGTGCCGGGCCACACTTCGGAAACGCGACGGTACATCCCGTTCGCATATTTCGGTCCCGATGTCATTCCCAGTAACGCATGCTTTCTGATCCCTGAGGCCAAGGCGTACCACTTTGGCGTGATCAGCAGCGAGATGCACATGGCGTGGGTCCGCCAGTTCTGCGGGCGCATCAAATCCGACTACCGCTACTCCAAGGACATCGTCTACAACAACTTCCCATGGCCTGAAATGAACGACAAGCAGAGGGAGGGTGTCGCCGCCGCAGCCGAACGAGTACTTGCCGCACGAGCCTCGTTCAAGG
>JAUXUZ010000047.1 GCA_030680655.1 Phycisphaerales bacterium | reverse complement strand
CGCGTCGGTTCGAGCACCGCCATCGGCTGCGACGTGCGCGTGATCGCCACCAGCAACCGCGACCTGCCCAAGGCCGTCGGGCGCGGCGAGTTCCGCCAGGACCTGTTCTTCAGGCTCAACGTGCTGCCCGTGCACCTGCCGCCGCTGCGCGACCGGCTGGAGGACATCCCCTCGCTGGTGGCCCACTTCATGCAGCAGATCAGCGTGCGCGAAGGTGGCAACCGGCCGGTGCTGACGTTCAGCCCCGAGGCGATCGCCGTCATGCAGGCCTACTCGTGGCCGGGCAACGTGCGTGAACTGCAGAACATCGCCGAGCGGGCCGCGGTGCTCTGCCGCGGGCACACGATCGTCGGCCCGGAGTTGATCCGCCCGTGGCTCGGCCAGGGCTTCGCGCCCACCGGCGGGCTGGCGCAGGCGATCACCAACGGCATCGCCGATCACAGCGGGTTCGGCGCCTCGCCCAACGGCTTCCCGATGATGCCGCGGAGTGGTATCACCGAGGTCAAGCCCGAGGTGATCGTCGTCGCGACAAACCTTGAGCCAGAGCCGCTGGAAGAGACCGAACGCAAGGCGATCGTCACCGCCCTGAAGAACTACGGCGGGCACCGCCAGAAGACGGCGATCGCGCTGGGGATCGGTGTACGCACGCTTGGGCTCAAGCTCAAAAAGTGGAAGAGCCAGAACCTGGTAGAAGCGAGCCTGTGAGACGCGAGACGTGAGCTTTGAGACGTGAGTAAAAGGCAGGGAAGGGATGCACGACTTTCGGAAGCTGGTCGTTTGGCAGAAGGCGTCGGCTTCGATTGGCCTGAACCTTGCTGAGGGTGGGGGTAAGAAGACTGACCTTGACCACGCGAACTATGTGCAGCGGGCGATCGGTTCGAGCTGCGAGGTGGAGTATGCCATCCTGCTCTGCCGGGACCTGGGGTACCTGACGGAGGCCAAGCACGACCCGTTGCAGCTTCGTGTAGTCGAAATCCGAAAGATGCTCCTGGCCCTCGCGGATCGCTTGCGGGGCACCTGACGTTCCTCTCCTACTCACGTCTCACGTCTCAACCATGTTCAACGAAGTCGTCAACACGGGTGCGAGCCAGGCGCTGCAGACAGCGCTGCGGTTCGCCGGCCAGCGCCAGCGGGTCATCGCCCACAACATCGCCAACATCACCACGCCCAACTTCATCCAGCAGGATGTGTCGGTCAGCGCGTTCCAGAACTCGCTGCGCGAGGCGATCGACCGGCGTGCCAGCGCAGGGGGCCTTGAAGACCTGGTGCTGAGCGGCAACAGCGAGGTTGAGATGGGCCCGGGGGGTTCGATCACCCTTCACCCCACCACGCCCCGCGGCGGCATCCTCTTCCACGACCGCAACAACCGCGACCTCGAGACGCTGATGCAGGACAACGTCGAGAACGGCACGATGTTCCGCGTCTGCTCCGACCTGCTCAAGAACCGCTCCGACCTCATGCGCGCGGCCATCGCCGAGCGCATCTGACCGCGGCCTTGGCTCGACCGGCTC
>JAUXUZ010000046.1 GCA_030680655.1 Phycisphaerales bacterium | reverse complement strand
GGCGCCCGCCTGCTCCAGCCCGCGCTCGGCGGACTGAAGTGCCTCGGAGAGGCCGGCGATCTGCTCGGCTGCGTCGCGCTGTGCCACCGCGAGCTGCTCGACGCGCTGGGTGAGCTGCTCAAGCTGGGCCGCGTCGTTCTCCATCGCCCGCTTGACACTCTCGGCGGACTGCTGCGCGCTGCGGCTGCGCTGCTGGGCCGCCTGCTCTTCGTGGCGCGCGTTCTGCAGCTGCGACTCGACGCGCCGCAGCTCGTCGGCGGCTTCGTGCCGGGTCAGCTCCGCCTCCTGTTTGGCCGTCTCGATCGCCGTGAGCTGGGCCGCGGCGGCGTGGCGCTCGCCGTCGAGCTCCGCCAGGCGGCTGGTGAGGCCCATGAGGCGCTGGTGCAGCTCGTCGAACTGCTCGCAGGCGAGGGTCATCTTCACGGCGCGCAGCTCGCCGTCGAGGGCCTTGAACTGCTTGGCCTTGGCGGCCTGGCCCTTGACGATGCGCAGCCGACGCTCGGTGCTCTCGAGCTGCTCGCGTGCCAGCGTGAGGTTGGTCTCGGTGCGGTCGAGCTTGCGCTCGGCCTCGAGCCGGCGCTGGCGGTACTTCGCCACGCCCGCGGCCTCTTCGAACACCACCCGGCGCTCCATCGGCGAGGCCAGGAGCATCGCGTCGACCTTGCCCTGCTCGATGATCGAGTAGGCGTCGGCGCCGATGCCGGTGTCGAGGAACAGGTCGCGGATGTCCTTGAGGCGCGCCTTGCGGCTGTTGATCAGGTACTCGCTCGTGCCGTCGCGGTAGAGGCGACGCTCAACCTCCACGGTGTCGGTGTCGATCGGCAGCCCGCGCTTGCCGCGCACGGCCATGTTGATGCCGACATCCTCAGAGGGCTCGGCATCCGGCAAACGGGAATCGGCAATCGGCTCGGGAACTGCTGCCGCGGTTTCGGGAGCGACCTCTTCTCCCCCGCCGTTTGCCCCGGCCTCCGCCTCTTCCGCCGCCGTCACCGCGCTCACCGCCACGCCGGCCTCGACGGGGTTCTCAAACGTCAGCACCACGCTCGCCATGCCCATCGGCTTGCGCCCGGCCGACCCGGCGAAGATGACGTCGAGCATCTCGGTGCCGCGCAGCGCCTTGCTGCTGCGCTCGCCCAGCACCCACTTGATCGCGTCAACGACGTTGCTCTTGCCGCACCCGTTGGGCCCGACGACGCCGGTGATCGCGCGGTCGAAGGTGAACTCGGTCTTGTCCGCGAAGGACTTAAAACCCAGCAGTGTCAGTTTGGCCAAGCGCATCGAAGCGGACCTCCTGTCAGACCGCGTTGCGCCCACCCGCCACCCCCGGCGCCACGCTCGCCCATCCTGGGCTGCCATCGGGAAAAGACCCTTCCCGCGGCTGTAAGGGAGGAGTATCGCCTTCGGAGACGAGCGAATCAACAGCCACCGCCGCCGATCACCTCAGAAACCGAACCTGCCCGCAACCCGCCGAGGGTATTTACCAGTGGAATGGTCGGACGATCGGGCGGGCCTTCTTCGCTTTTCTGCGCCCGGCAAACTGGCCAGCGCCCGCGCCGCTTGAGCGACGGTCACTTGCTCGTCGGCTTGGGCGGGATCGGCACGACCCACGACTTGGCGGCCTCTGGGTTGACCACCGACTTGCTCTGCTCGAGCGGGTTGAGAAGCTTGGCCTTGTCTCTCATGGCCGCACGCTTCTCCTCGCTCTCGGGCCGTTCCTCGCCGCGGGCGGCGATCTGTGCTTCGAGCACGCGGTCGCCGAAGCGGTCGCGTTCGGTGGCGAAGTCGGCCGGGAGGGCGCCTTGCCTTTGCAACTGGTAGACGGCCCCCACCACCTGCGAGTAGCTCAGCCCCAGGCCCGGCTCGGGGCTCTCGGTGCTGGCGCTGCGGGCGAAGAGGCGGATGAGGTCCACAACGCCCGGCGAGCTGGTGGTCTGGGTGGGCGAGGAGCCCGGCTCTGCGCGGGGGTCGCGGTACTGCACGCGCACGAGGCCCGAGTTGGGCGTGCCCGACGAGGCCCCTTCGCTCGGCGAGGCGGCCACCATCAGCAGCCGGTCGTCCCACGCCGACATGAGCATCGGGCGCAGCACCTGCAGGTCGTCGCCGAAGATCACCACCCGCGGCATGCCCTGCTGGGTCACGTAGATCAGCGGGCGCGTGCTGGGGACGACATCGAGGATGAACTTGTTCTCGACGAACGACCGGCGGATCGCCGGGTCGTTGCGCATGACCATGGCCTGATAGGCCGCGGCACGCACCTCCAGGTCCTCGGCGTTGACCAGTTCGCGCAGGGCCAGGTCAACGGAGGGGTTGCTCCCCAGGTAGCCCGCCAGTTCGGCCGCCTCGGCACGCAGCGGGATGGGGCTGCCTGTGTCAGTTGCGAGCTTGATCAAGTAGGCGCCCGCGCGCGGGTCACCCAGGCGGGCGCCGACCCGCAGCGCTGCCATACGCGGCAGGAACTCGGGGAAGTCGTAGAGCCGCACAAGGAAGGGCACCGCCGGCTGCCCGACCGCCTCGATGCACCACTGCAGCCGGTCGGCCAGGCCGGGGGACCGTTCGAGCTCATCGACGTAGCGCTTGGCGTACTCGGTGCTGAACTGGGTGTCGATCCGCAGGGCCATGAGCGTGTTGACAAAGTCGGCCGGGCGGTCGCGGTACTGCGGCGGGACCCGCACCGCGATCGACTGCGCCCCGCGCCCGTGCGCGGTGTTGTCGCCGCCCGCGGGGGGGAAGCGGGTGTTGATCGCCTCCTGGATCGCCGATGCGCGGGCGTGGCTTGAGTTGTCAAGCACCAGTTCGAGCGCCAGCGGCTCGCTCACCACGCCGCCGCTGAGGATGCGCCCCACCGTGCGGACGACACCATCCGAGCCGGGGATCGCCGGCGGCTGAATCTCGGCCGCGGCCGTGCCGGGCTCCGGCGCGGATTCGGCAATCGGCGCGGCGGTGC
>JAUXUZ010000527.1 GCA_030680655.1 Phycisphaerales bacterium | reverse complement strand
TGATCGCGGTGACGATCCCGACCACCCGCTCGGCCGAAGCGGCAAGCTGCTCCAGATCGTCGCCGATGATCTTGATCGCAACGTCGGAACGCACGCCCGCGATCAGCTCGTTGAACCGCATCTGGATCGGCTGGAGGAACTCGTACCGGCTGCCGGGCACCTGCTCGACGGCCGCCTCGATGCGGGCGATGATGTCGGTCTTGGCGACCTTGGGGTTGGGCCACTGGTCCTTGGGCTTTAGGATGATGAACGTGTCCGATGTGCTCGGGGGCATCGGGTCCGAGGCCATCTCGGCCGTACCTGTCTTGGAATACACAAACGCGACCTCTGGCACCGAACGCACCGCCCGCTCGACCTCGAACTGAATTTCCATCGACTGGGTCAGCCCCGTGCTGGGGATGCGCAAACCATGCATGGCGATGTCGCGCTCGTCAAGCACCGGGATGAACTCCTGGCCCAGCCGCGTAAACATGACCAGCGACCCCGCGAAAGCGAGCACCGCGGCGGCCACCACGCCCCAGCGGAAGCGCACGGCCCAGCGGAGCGCGGGGGCGTAGACGGCTTTCGCGCCGCGGATGATGAAGTTGTCGCCTTCCTTGACCCGGCCCCGGATCAGGATGGCCACCAAGGCGGGGACGAGCGTCATGGACAGGATGAACGCCGCGACCAACGCGAGAATGACGGTGATCGCCATCGGCACGAACATCTTGCCCTCGACGCCCGTGAGGGAGAGGATGGGGAAGTACACGATGATGATGATGGCCTGGCCGTAGACCGAGGGCTGGATCATCTCCTTGGCGGCCACCATGACCTCGTGCAGCCGTTCCTGGAGCGTGAGCAGGCGTTTCTCGTGGTGCTGCTTCTCGGCGAGCCGCCTCAGGCAGTTCTCCACGATGATGACCGCCCCGTCCACGATCAGCCCGAAGTCGATCGCCCCCAGACTCATGAGGTTGCCGGTCACCTTGCCCTGCACCATGCCCGTGGCCGTCATCAGCATCGACAACGGGATGGCCAAGGCGCAGATAATTGCGGCCCGGATGTTCCCCAGCAGCAGAAAGAGCACGACGATGACCAGCACCGCGCCTTCGAGCAGGTTCTTGGAGACCGTCGCGATGGTCGCATCCACCAGCTTGGTTCGGTTGAGCACCACCTTGGCGTGGATGTCGGGGGGGAGGTTCTTGTTGATCGCGTTGATCTTGGTATCCACGTCCGACGACACAATGCGGCTGTTGGAGCCGATGAGCATCATGGCCGTGCCGACCACGACCTCGCCGCTGTTCTCGCTGCCGGTGCCCGAGCGGAGTTCCTTGCCCAGCCCGACGGTGGCGATGTCGCGCATGTAGATGGGCGTGCCACCCTGCTCGCCGACAACGACCTTGGCGATCTGCTCGATGGTGGCGATCCGCCCCGTGGCTCGCACGGTATAGGCCTCACCCTTGTGCTCGATGTAGCCCGCGCCGGTGCTGGCGTTGTTGGCCTCTAGCGCATCGATCACATCCGCGAACGTCAGCCCGTAACTCACGAGTTTCATCGGGTCCGGCTGCACGTGGAACTGCTTCACGTAGCCGCCGATGGAATCGACCGCCGCAACACCCTTCACGCCCCGCAACTGCGGCGAGATGATCCAGTCCTGCACCGTGCGGAGGTACGCGGCCCGCTCGAAGTCGTTGCTCAGCACCTGCCCCTCGGGCGTCAAGTACGTCCCGTCGCGCTGCCAGCCGGGCGTGGCGCCCTCCTTGCCGACCGCCGCGATGGGCGCGCCGTCGCCCTTGGGGTGCTCGTACTCAACGGTGTACATGTAGATCTCGCCCAGCCCGGTCGAGATCGCGCCCATCTTCGGCTCGGCCCCATCGGGCAGTTTCTCGCGCGCATCGCCGAGCCGTTCCAGCACCTGCTGGCGGGCGAAGTAGATGTCGATGGCGTCGTCGAAGACCGCCGTCACCTGCGAGAACCCGTTGCGCGAGAGCGAGCGGGTGTATTCGAGGCCGGGGATGCCCGCCAGCGAGGTCTCGATCGGGAAGGTCACCTGGGTCTCGATCTCGCCCGGCGAGAGGGCCGGGTACATGGTGTTGATCTGGACCTGGTTGTTGGTGATGTCGGGCACGGCGTCGATGGGCAGCCGCGTGAGCGACCACGCCCCGACGGCGGCGACCACGACCGTGGCGAGCACGACCAGCCAGCGGTTGCGGATGGAGAAGTGCAGGATGCGTTCAAGCATGGGGGTTCATTCCTTGACAATCTCGCGGGCGTGCGAGGGGTGATGGGGCGGGGGTGTGAACGGGGAGGATGCGGTAACTGCGCCGATGCATGGGCCGGTCGGGAGGGGGTCGGCCGCGGATGAAGGAACTCTCCGCTCTGGCTTCATCAGAGACCAATGCTGACAATCCATCATGGATGGGGTGGTGCGCTGTCGCTCCGCCCATTGCCCCTCTTCCGACTGAAAGGCCGCCACGATGCCTCGCACGAAGCAATTCACGAAACTGGTTCTCTGCTCCGGGGCCGCGCTGCTCGGCGTGAGTGTGCTCGGCTCGCTGGGATGCCAGAGCGACCGAGCGAACTCCGCGTCCCGCTCCAGCGCCCGCCACGAGGGCGGGATGGCCATGCCCGCGGCGATGAACGACGGCGAGTTCGCCGCGATGATGGCCATGCACCACGCGGGCGCGATCGACATGGGCCGCTACGAGGCTCAGAACGGGAGCCGCGCCGACGTCCGCGCCCTGGCGACCAGGATGGCCGACGCCCAGACCGCCGAGAACACCAAGCTTGAAGCCATCGCCCGCGAGGTGGGGCACGCCGAGCACAAAGGCGACCCGATGATGGATAAGCACTCGATGAAGGACATGCAGGCACTCAAGGCCGCGCGCGGCGCGGAAGTGGACCGCGTGTTCCTCACGCACATGATCGACCACCACGAGAACGGCGTGAAGATGGCCAGGGACGCGATGCCCAACCTCAAGCGCGACGACCTCCGTCGAATGGCGAAGATGATGATCGACGACCAGTCCCGCGAGGTCGCGCAGATGCGCTCGATGCTCAACCGGTAGTCCGCTGCGGCGTGTGCCGATGCGGTGTTCTTGTTTCCTCCAACCCGAAAGGCTCCCGCCATGTCTCACGAAATGCCCTCCAAGGAAACGCTCGACTGCATGAAGGTCTGCGGCGAGTGCGCCAGCATGTGCTCGCAGTGCGGCCACCACTGCCTCCATATGGGCGGCCCGCACGCCTCCCCCGAGCACCAGGGGATCATGCAGGACTGCGCGACCATCTGCGGCGCGGCCGCGTGCTTCATGTCCCGCAACTCGCACCACGCCGCCCACCTCTGCACCGAGTGCGTGGAGATCTGCAACGAGTGCGCCGACTCGTGCGAAAAACTCGCCAAGGGCGACGCGATGATGAAGCAGTGCGCCGAGCTTTGTCGCACCTGCGCCAAGGCGTGCGAGAAGATGGCCGGCGCGGCCGTCTGAGTTCAGGCCGACCGCCAAGCCTCCTAGGCCGCCGCCCGCGCTCGCGTACGACCCGTTTGCACTCGAGCGCGGGGGGGTGACCCCCACGAGGCGACGGTCGCGGCGTAAGGGACTCGTATTCAAACACCGCTTGAGCGCGGTGAGTGAAACCACCGCCACGCCAGCCAGCCGCACAAGGCCGCCAGCGCCAGCCAGATCACAATGATGACCGCCGCCCCCGCCCACCCGCGCGGGCCGCGCTCGTCCATCCGGCGCTGGGCCTCGCGGCGGCACTCCTCCATGATCGGCTTGGGCACGAGCCGGATCACCAGCGCGATGCCCAGCGGGATGAGGATCAGGTCGTCGAGATAGCCCAGCACCGGAATGAAGTCCGGGATCAGGTCGATCGGGCTGAGGGCGTAGGCCACCACGCACGCGGCCACGGCCTTGGCGTACCACGGAGTCCTGGGATGCCTGCACGCCAGGTACAGCGCGAAGGTCTGGCCCTCCAGTTCCTTGGCCCGCTGCTTGAAGGTTTGGATCCACGACATCGGTGTTCTCTTTCGTATCGGCGCTCGAAGGATGCGATGGACGCACCGTGGAGGAATCGCCGCGGTCATCTTTGGGCGTTCGACGCTCGGGGACGCGATCGCCGCCTCGCGGAGCGAGACCGTCACCGCGACGGTCGCGGCGTAGTTCCCCGTTCCGTGACGCATCCGCCTCGCTCCGGGCGTTTACAGGGTCGTGACGTTGTCGGTGCGCACGCGGTTTCACAGCGCGGCCTCCTTGCTTGTGCCCGCGAGCCCCGGCCCGTTGTACGCCAGCAGCCGCAGCGCGTTGGCCAGCACCACCAGCGTGCTCCCCTCGTGCAGCACCACCGCGGGGCCGATGCCGAAGAGGCCGGTGGTCATGGCGATGAGCAGGAAGGCGATCACGCCCAGCGACACGACCAGGTTTTGGCGGATCACGGCCTTGGCCTTGCGCGACAGGCCGATGGCGAAGGGGAGCAGGGCCAGGTCGTCGCCCATGAGGGCCGCATCCGCAGTCTCCAGCGCGGCGGCGGTGCCCGCGCCGCCCATCGCGATCCCCACCGTCGCGGCGGCCAGCGCGGGGGCATCGTTGACGCCGTCGCCCACCATCGCGACCTTGCCGTGCGCGGCGACGAGTTCCTTGATGACCGTGACCTTGTCCTCGGGCATGAGGTCGGCCCGGACCTCATCGACGCCGACTTCCTTGCCGATGGCCGCGCCGATGCCCTTGTTGTCCCCGGTGAGCATCACGATCCGCTGGATGCCCAGCGAACGCAGCGCGTCTAGTGTCGCCCGCACGTTGGCGCGCGGCTTGTCGGCCAGCCCGAGCACGCCCAGCCAGCGCTCGCCGTGCCGCACGGCCATGATGCTGCGCCCCGTGCTGGAGAGACGCTCGGCCGAGGCGATGATCTCCGCCGGGACCGCCAGCCCCTCATCGGACCAGAGCCGCGTGCTGCCGATCTCCACGGTCTGCCCGTCCACGCTCGACCGGACGCCGCGTCCGGTGACGCTTTGCAGTTCGCCCGCCTCGGGGAGTTGCAGGTTGCCCTCGTTTGCCTTGCGCGCTACGGCCTGCGCCAGCGGGTGCTGAGAGCGGGTTTCCACCGCCGCTGCGATGCGGAGCAACTCGTCCTCGGCGATGCCGGGCGCGGGGGCAAGGTCGGTGACTTCCGGGCGGCCTTGCGTGAGCGTGCCGGTCTTGTCGAGCGCGAGCGCCTTGACCGCGCCCAGATTCTCCAGGTGCTCGCCACCCTTAATGAGCACGCCCTTGCGGGCGGCGCGGGCGATCCCCGCCAGCACGGCGGCGGGTGTGCCCAAAGCGAGCGCGCACGGCGATGCGGCCACCAAGAGGCCGATGCCGCGGTAGAAACTCTGGCCCCACGTCAGGTCCGTCAGCAGGGGCAGGGCCACGATCATCACGATGTCGGCCGCCAGCACGATGGGCACGAAGATGCGGGCGAACTTGTCGGCGAACTGCTGCGTCGGGGCCTTCTGGCTCTCGGCCTCCGTGACGAGTTTGATGACGCGGTCGAGCGTGCGGTCCCCCGCCGCGGCGGTGACGGTGATCTCCAGCGCCCCCTCACCGTTGACGGTCCCCGCGTACACCGTCGCGCCGGGTTCTTTCTCCACCGGCACGCTCTCGCCGGTGATCGGGGCTTGGTTGACCGATGAGCGGCCCGACTTGACCGTGCCATCGACCGAGATGCGTTCGGCGGGGCGGACCACGGCAACATCGCCGGGCTTGACCTGTTCGATGGGGGTTTCGGTCTCGACGCCGCCCGTGAGGATCAGCGCCGTGGTGGGGGCCAGCTCCGCCAGCGCCGCAATCGAGCGTCGAGCGCGGTCGGTGGCGTACTCCTCCAGCGCGTGGGCCAGCGCGAAGAGGAAGAGCAGGAACGCCCCTTCGGCCCACTCACCCAACGCCATCGCTCCCGCACCCGCCAGCAGCATGAGAAGGTCGATATCCATCGGGATGCGGCCCGAGCGCACCTTCTCCCAGCCGTGCCCGAGCAGGTCGAGCGCGCCCATGACCCCCGCGGCGATGTAGAGCCCGATGGCCACGCCCGTGGGCAGCGAAAGCCACCGCTCACCCACAAACGCGGCGAGCAGGAGTGTGCCCGAAGCGAGTGCCCACGCCATCTCGCGGTTGCGGGCGTACCACGAGGCGTCCGGCGCTACCTCCCTCTTGGGTGGGCAGCAGCCGGCAGCGTGGTCGTGGCGCGGGGCAGCGGGCGAGGCGGTCCCGGGCGGTGGTGCGGGCTGGGTTGGAGTGGGCGTGGTCATAGGTTCTCAATGCTCGTGCTTCGCCCCGGACTTGCCGAGTTGGGCCTTGAGGATGAACGAGGCAGCGACGACGATGGTCTCGCCCTCGCGCAGGCCGTAGATGACCGGCAGCATCCCGCCGACCGCTTCGCCCAAGGTGACGGGACGCTTGAGGAACGTGTCGGGCTTCTCGGTGAAGGGCACGAACACGACGGGCTTGCCTTCGATCGTCTGGATCGCGGATTCGGGAACGGCGAGCACCGCTTTGCTCTTCGTGCCATCCGTACCGGTGTCAGTGCCGATGATCTCCGCCTGGGCGAACATGCCCGGGCGCAGGAGTCCCTTGGCGTTGTCCACTTCGACGCGGATCTGGGCGGTGCGGGTTCCCTCGTTGAGGTCGGCGCTAATGAACGACACCTTCCCCTCGAAGGTCTCACCCGGGAAGGCCGCGAGCGTGATGCGGGCGGTCGCGCCCTCGGTTACGTCCTTGAGCCGTATCTCCGGTACATCGACGAGCACCCAGAGCGTGCTTGTGTCGGCGACAACGAGGAGCGAGTCGCGGTCGGGCCGGACCAGTTCACCCAGCGTGACATCGCGGCGGATGACCCGGCCGGCGATCGGCGCACGAATGGTGTACTTTGGCGTGATCGTGCCCGTCTCCGTCAACGTCTTGATCTCGGCCTCGGTCATGCCCAGCAGTTGAAGCCGATTCGCCGCTCCCGACATCGCGGCCCGCGCATTGAGCAGAGCCGACTCGGCGGTCTGCTGCTCGGCTAGCCGCTTCTGGACCTCGGTGAGTGAGATCCCCTCGGATTCGTCGTAGAGTTTCTTGGCCCGTTCCGCAGCGCTCTTGGCGAGATCGACGATGGGGGCCGCGGCCTTTGCCATCGTTCGCTTCTGCACGTACTCGCTCTGGGCCTCGCCCAGTTCGGGGCTGTCCACCACCAGCAGCGTGTCGCCCTCCTTGACCGCATCGCCCTGACGAACGGGAAGAGACTTCACGCGCCCGACCACCGCCGAGCCGATGTGCGCCATCCGCTCGGTGTTGTACGCCACGCGGGCCGGGGCGGTGAACGATGGCACCAGCGTGTGCACCGTCGCCTGCTCCATCTTGACACCGAACGCCTTTACCGCCGTCGGCAGGATCACGATCTGGCCAAAGCGATCCACGAAGTTCCGCATCGCCTGCGGGAAGACCTTCTGGCCACCCGCCACGAAAATGGTCTGGAACTCGTCGGCGAAGTGCTGCGTGAAGAGGGCGTAGCGGCCCGCCTTGGCGGCCCGCACCCTGAACCGCATCTCTCCCGTTCCCTCGACGCGGAGCTGGTGGAACTGCGAGCCGGGAGCAAACTCGTCGTCGGGCTGCACGGGCTTGGCCGCGCCGGCGAAGATTCGCGTGGCCTCGGTGGCCGCCGTCACGAACGCCGCGTCAGAACCGTCCGCCACGGGCACAAGCGCGATGTCGATGCTCGCGTCCGGCCCAGGTTGGATCACGAGGTCGGTCACGCCCGCGGGCAGTTCATACACGCCGCCCCACTCGAAGGGAGATTTGTCGGCTTCCTCGGAAGCCGCGGCGAGCGGCTTCGCCTCGCCAGCGTGCTGCGCGGCAGCGTGATTCGCGGTGAGCGTGAGGCAGAAGACGGCGAAGGCTGCGAGCACAAGCACGCGGCTGGATGTCCGTGAAATGAGAAGCAATCTGGAGTCAGAGGTGGTCGTCATCGAAGGGTCTCCGTATCGGCGGCATGGAGCCGCAGTTGTTTCTTGGGTTTAATCAACGCTGCTGAGGCTTCGCCGTTGGATCGGGCAGAGTGCCGACTCCTTCAGAGGGACGGGATGCGAGCTGTGAGGCAACACCCGGCCCACCCACCGCACGCCCGAGCCGGACCATCGCCACGCTCGTTTGCCGCTCGATGTCGATAGCCTTGGCCTGCGTCGCGCGAAGGTCCTGCTCGGCGAGGAACAGGGCGGTCACGTCCGTCTGGCCAGCCCGGTATGCCTGCTCGGCCTGGTCACGCCGCTTCTGCTGGAGCGGGATCAGTTCCTGCCGGACGCGGTTGAGGTTGGCGAGGTTCCCGGCGAGCCCCTGGTGTGCGATCCGGACCTCCTCCACGACCTTGCGCTTGGAGAGCGTCAGGGCGTGACGGGCCTCGATCTGCTCGGCCGTGACACGGGCCTTGCGAGCCTGGCCCATGTCAAAGATCGGAATCGGGGTCGAGACGGAAGGTCCCGCAAACCAATCGGGGTCACGCTGGGCATCGATGCCGACCCCAAGCCCTTCCCACGGCAGCAAGCGGGTCAGCGCGTAGTCGTCGCCGAGCGCCGCAAGTTGCCACACGATCGATTGCACCTCCGGACGGTGTGTGAGCGCGGCCTCAATCCAGTGCGCTTCATTCGACGCAGTTCCGCTGGGCGGAGCCCACGTATCCAGCGTCCACGCGGCGGCGCTCGATGGTTCGCCAACCAATCGTGCAAGACGCAGCCGCTCTTCACGCTGGCGGAGCCGAGCGTCGGCGATCTCGACTTCGAGTTCGACACGCTGGGCATCGAGCGTCGTCACGTCGCCCCGAATGCCCTCGCCGCCCTCAAGCCGCTTCCTGGCGACCTCCGCGAGCCGTCGCAAGAGTTCCAGCCGCCCTTCGAGCACGGGAATTAGACGATCCGAAGCCTGCACGGCCGTGTACCGCTCCTGAACCTCCGCGGTCACGTCGAGGGCCACGGTGACGGCGTCCGCCGCTGCCTGCCGCAAGCGATTGTCCGCCGCGCTCGACTTCTTTGGGATCTGGAACGCCTGGATGAGGTCTTGCGCTAGCGAGACCTCGATCTGCGGCTTGCCCGGCCCCCAGCGGAGCACAAAGTTGAGCACCGGGTTGGGCAGCAAGCGGGATTGGTCGGCATCGGCCATCGCGATGCGGACGCGGGCGAGCGCCGACTGAAGTGCCGGATCAGTCGTCACCGCACGCCGGGTGGCATCGATGAAGGTCAGCATTTCGCCGGCGGCGGGCTCGTCAGTCGGTCCGCCCTCCACGAGAAAGGTCAGAGGCTCACCGATCGCCGTTGCTTGAGTGATCGAGGACTCGGCGGCGGGGTCGGGGCGTGTGGTCTGGCAAGCGGTCAACGGGAGGAGAACGAGCGTGGCCAAGCCTGCAATCGGGCCACGGCCTCGCCCGCCAATGGGCAGGTGGAAATCCATGAGTTTCCTCGTCAAGTTGTTGTGGAGAGGCAGACGAAAAAGGGAATCGAGCGCCGCTTGAGCCAAAGCCCGGGCGCGAATGTGGTGCCATCGGGCCAACCTTTTGCAAAGTTGGTCCGGCGAGCATCCTTCCCGTCTACACGTTCAAGATGATGGTGCGCATACGCGCAAGCGAATCCGGTGGCCGAACCCGCTGATCAACCGTCGGGTGCTCACAAGGTACGCGCGGCTCAAGAAGAAAGGATGGCAGGATGGCCATCATCACCGGCGGAAGCACAAGGTCGGCATGACCGTTCTGCTTTACTTGGGCCAGCAGATGGTGTGCCTGATCGTGGTCGTCACCAACCGGTCGGTCTTCACAGGGCGGAAGTCCCTGCTCCGCCCGATGGTCGCTCACGTCCTCGGTAGCCAGCAAGCGAAGGCACGACCCGCGTTCATCCTTGTCGCACACCCACTCAACGCGCTCGTCGCCGCCTGAGTCACAAACGATGGGTTGCATCGCATGCACGGCCATGTCAAACCCGAAGGCGAACAGGCACAGCCAGGCGATCAGAGAATGGACGAGTGGTCGGCGCATGTGGTACCAGCGATCATAGGCGACTCTCAACAGGGTTAGAGCGCCACGTCGTCGTACTCGGGGACCACGCGATCGACCAGCCCCGGCTCGGCCTGATCGCCGACCTACCGGCGTTCGAATTACGACTCCCACGCCATCGACAAAGCCCCCAGTGTCAGATCGAGTACGTCCCCGTTCCACCCGATCCGCTCGAGCTAGACCCGCTTGCGCTGCCTGATCCGCTGCCGGATGAAGAGAACGACGACCCGCTCGACTTGCTCCCTGATCCGCTGCTGGAGCCGCTCGAAGACCCGGATGTCGATCCGGACCCCGACCCAGAGCCGGAACCGGAACCGGAATCGGAACCGGATGCTGAAGCAGAGCCGCTGCCGCTGGTTTGCGCCGTCGCCTCCGCCACGCCGCTCGTGACTACCTCGGCGGGCAGGTCGTTATGAGTCCACACGCCCTCGGCCGAGTAGACGTTGGTGCCGGGCACATAGATGGACACCGTGCGTGTCGGCGCATCCACGCGATCGACCGACTGCACGAGCTCCTCCGACAGGCGCTCGCCGATCAGGTAGTCACCCTTCTTGATGAACTCCGCCGACACGAATCCCCACTCGTCGCCGCGGCGCACGAGGAACGGGTGCTC
>JAUXUZ010000526.1 GCA_030680655.1 Phycisphaerales bacterium | reverse complement strand
GCATCAGAGGGTTTGACCGGTTTCGATGGCGACCACCATGAGCACCTCACCCCCCCCACCCACGACCTCTTCCGCACCTGCACCTGCTGCCCCTTCGTCTGCGGCTCCCGCGGCACCATCGATCGCCGCTGAGGGGCTCTCGCGGAGTTTCGGTGGCTTTGTGGCGGTGGACAACGTCACCTTCGAGCTGCCGCGGGCGGCGCTGGTGGCGTTTCTGGGGCCCAACGGGGCGGGCAAGAGCACAACCATGCGGCTGCTGACAGGATTCCTGGCGCCGTCGGCGGGGTCAGCGCGGGTCTGCGGGCTGGATGTCGAGGCCGACCGTGTGGGGATCGCCAAGGTGCTGGGGTACCTGCCGGAGAACGGGCCGCTCTACCCGGACCAGACGCCGGCGGAGATTCTGGGCTTTCTCGGCAGCGCGCGGGGGCTGTCGCGCGGCGACCTTGCTGCTCGCATCGATGCGGTGGTTGAGCAGACGCGCCTGGGTGAGGTGCTGCACAAGCCGACGGGGAAGCTGAGCAAGGGGTTCAAGCAGCGCGTGGGGATGGCGGCCGCGCTGCTGCACGACCCGCGGGTGCTGATCCTGGATGAGCCGACGGCGGGGCTCGACCCGAACCAGGTTGACCAGATGCGGCACCTGCTGACGGACCTTGCCAGGACCAAGCTGATCCTGCTGAGCACGCACATCCTCAGCGAGGTGCGGGCGATTGCGCAGCGGGTGCTGGTGATCAGCCGCGGGCGGCTGGTGCACGACGGCGCGGGCGACTCGCTGGGCAGGAATGAGCGCGAGATGGAGGAGCAGTTCCGGAAGCTGACCACGCCCAAGGCGGCGTGAGACGTGAGCTTCGAGACGTGAGACGTGAGACTTGAGACGTGAGTAGAAGGCAGAAGACAGAGAACGAGAGCCGCTCGCCTGCCTCGAATGTGACCTTTGAACTTTGAACGTTTCCTTTTCCCCTTGAACCTATGCCGCAACCTTCATTGACGCTTCGCCCACACCCAGTCCGCGCGTTGCTGATGCGTGAGCTTTCGGCCTACTTCACCAACCCGACGGCGTACATCTTCATCACGCTGTTTGTGCTGCTGTCGGGGATCGCCGCGTTCTGGGTGGAGGCGTTCTTCACGCGGAACCTGGCGAACCTGGACCAGCTCAACCGATGGTTCCCGGTGCTGCTGCTGTTCCTGATCCCCGCGGTGACGATGAGCGCCTGGGCGGAGGAGCGCAAGCAGGGGACCGAGGAGTTGCTGCTGACGCTCCCAGCGCCTGAGTGGAAGCTGGCGCTTGGCAAGTACCTGGGGTGCCTGGCGATCTACGCCGTGTGCCTGGTCTTTGCGGCGTCGCACATCGTGGTGCTGATGTACCTTGGGCGGCCGGATGTGGGGCTGCTGCTGTCGACGTACCTGGGGTATCTGCTCGCGGGTGGCGCGTTGATCGGGCTGGGGCTGTTCGCCAGTTCGCTCTCGGCCAGCGGCACGATCGCGTACATCGCGGGGGCGGTGGCGTGCGGGGTGATGGTGTCGCTGTTCCTGCTTGAGCCGGTGCTGCCTGCGGGGGTGGGCCCGCTACTGAAGAGCCTGAGCATCCCGGCGCGGATGGAGTCGTTCGGGCGGGGTGTGATCGATCCTGCCGATGTGCTCTACTTTGTGGCGGTGGCGGCGGTGGGCGTGGTGCTGACGGCGGGCGTGCTGCGCCGGCGGCGGAGCGTTGGGCTGCCGCAGGGTGGCGCTGCGCTGCACGGGGTGATCCGCCTGGCGAGCGTGGTGGTGATCGCGGGTGGCGCGGTGCTGCTGCTGGACCGGTCTGGTGTTCGGGCCGACGCGACGGCGGAGCGGCTCTGGACGCTCTCACCGGCGACGCGCGCGCTGATGGCGCAGGTGCCGGCGGGGAACCACCTGACGATCACGGCGTTTGTTTCACCCAAGACGCCGCCGAGCCTGGTGCAGCAGCGCGACACGCTCGACGGCATGATGCGCGAGCTGGCGGCGGTCTCGGGGGGCAAGATCACGGTGCGGACGCGCCTGACCGTGCCAAACACCGAGGAGGCGCGCGATGCGGAGCGGTCGCTCGGGATCAAGGCGCGTGCGATCCCCAGCGAGGATGGCTCGGTGGGCGGGGTGCAGGAGGTCTTCCTGTCGGTGGCGGTTGAGTCTGCGGGTGGCGAGGTGGCGACGGTGCCGTTCCTCTCGCGCGGTCTGCCGGTGGAGTATGAGCTGGCGCGGGCGATCCGCAGCGTGGGGACGGGCGAGCGTTTGACGGTGGGGATCCTTGAGACCAGCGCGGGACTGTTCGGGTCGTTTGACTTCCAGACGATGTCGCCGAAGCCGGACTGGCCGATCATCGGCGAGCTGCGCAAGCAGTACACCGTCGAGCGGGTGAGCCCGGGGGCGGACTATCCCGCCAGCGTGGATGTGCTGCTAGTGGCCCAGCCGAGCACGCTCAACGATGAGCAACTGGCACGCCTGACGGTGTGGATCGGCGCGGGGAAGCCGACGCTGATCTTCGAGGACCCGCTGCCGATGATCAACCCGGGGATCGCGACCAACGAGCCCAAGGCGCAGCGGAGCCAGTTCGAGCCACCCGACTCGACGCCCAAGGCGAGCATGCAGCCTCTGTGGGACCTGCTGGGTGCGCGGATCGGCGGCGACGCGGTGGTGTGGGACAGCTTCAACCCACGCCCCGCGCTTGCGCAGACGGCGGGTGAGTTCATCTGGGCGACGCCCCGGAAGAACATCGGCTTCGATCCGTTCGCGCAGGAGAGCGCGATCACCAGCGGCCTGCAGGAGGTGGTGCTGCTGTTCGGCGGGCGGATCGAGCGGCTGGAGGCGAAGGCACCCGCGCCGTCAGCGGCCGGCCAGCCCGCCCCGCCCGAACCGTCACGCCCGGAGTTCAAGTCGCTGATCCGCTCGGGGCCCACCAGCGGGACGGTCGCGTACAGCACGATCCTGACGCGGAGCTTCTTCGGCTCGCCGCAGCTGAACCCCAACCGGCGGCCGACGCGGGTGGGGAGCAGCCAGGCGATGGCGGCGCACATCACCGGCGGCGACAGGAAGCTGAGCGTGGTGCTGGTTGCGGACCTTGACATGGTGAGCGACATGTTCTTCGCGATGCGCGAGCAGGGCGCGATCGACCTTGAGTTTGACAACGTGCCGTTTGTGCTCAACGCGGTGGATGCGCTGGTGGGTGACCAGTCGCTGCTGGAGCTGCGGAAGAAGCGTCGAACCTACCGGACGCTTGAGCGGATCGACTCGCGCCGGCAGGACGAGTCGGAGCAGATGCAGAAGGCCGAGGAGGCGGCGCGGGCGGAGGCGCAGGCGAAGCTCGCCGAAGCGCAGGCACGTGTAGACCAGCGGGTGCAGGAGGTGAGCCAGCGGGCGGACCTTGACCAGCAGTCTAAGGAGATCATGATGAGCGGCGTGCAGAGCGCCGAGCAGGCGCGGCTGACGGCGCAGACGGTGGTGATCGAGCAGTCGCGGGCCCGGGCGGTGGAGGATGCACGCCTGGCGGCCAAGAAGAACATCGACCGCATCGAGAGCGGCGTGCGGATCGCGGCGGTTTCGTTGCCGCCGGTGCCGGCGCTGCTGACGGGCCTGGTCGTAATGGTGCGGCGTCGGCGGGCGGGGATCGCCCCCCGCGCAGACAGATGGTGGCGGTTGATACCCACACAAACTCGTTACTGAGCACAGAATACCCAAGAGCAAGCCCAACCCCTGGATCAAGACCCGAGTACTCGCC
>JAUXUZ010000517.1 GCA_030680655.1 Phycisphaerales bacterium | reverse complement strand
CCTTGATAACAACGACTTCGTCGTGTTCATCAACTTCTTCTTCGCGCAGAACCCGCTCGCCGATTTCGGCGTGCAGGGTGGCATCGCCGGCAGCGACGGGCTGTTCGATAACAACGACTTCATCGTGATCATCGATGCGTTCTTCGCCGGCTGCTCTTGAGGGCGGGTCGGAAGGACTAAGAAAAGCCCCAGTTCTGAACGGGATCGCTTGCGACGCGCCAGAATCTGTGTAGACTGACCTTGGTGGCTGGCACGTCGCGGGCCGAACAGGGGCAGTACATGAATCGCACACTCGCGTCGCTGATGTGTTTGGCCACGGCCTGCTCGGCGGCACTGGCGCAGTTCTCCGGTGGCGTCAATATCGACCTCAACGCTGTGTCGGGGGCGGGCTCGGGGCAACCCACCATCCTGTTCGGCGGCGCGGCGGCGCAGGGGGGGTACTGGAACCCGATCAACCCGCCGTTCACCAGCGGCAGCTCGCAGACGGTGCGCAACCTGGCCAACTCGGCCAACGCGGTGGTCTGTGCGTTCACCCTCGCCGGCGCGGGGACGGGGACGTTTGCCTTCAACAACACCAACACCACCGGCGACGCCGAACTGCTGATGGACGACGTGCACGACCTGGGCGGGCTGAGCGCGTCGGCGCAGTACACGCTGTTCTCGTTCGCGCCGGGCATCTACGAGGTCTACACCTACGCGGCGGCGCCCGACAACGGAACGTACCTGACGCGCATCGGCTTGCAATGGAACCAGGGCGCACAACCGGACCAGGTCGTCGGCGGGGTGATCCCCGCCGGCGCGGTGTTCACGCAGGGTGTCACCCACGCAAAGCACACGGTGGCCTTGGCGCTGACGAGCTCGATCACCATCACCGCAACGACCGAGAGCGGCTTCGGGTCTGTCAACGGCATCCAGGTGAAGCGGCTAAACCCGACGCGCCTGTACGTCAGCGCATCGTCCACGGTCGCAAACCAGGACGGACTCTCGTGGGCCACGGCGTTGCAGAGCCTGCAGCAGGCGCTGGCCATCGCCGAGGCGACGCCGAGCGTGACGGAGATCTGGGTGCAGCGGGGCACGTACAACGCAGACGCGTACCCGGCGGCAGCCGGGTCGGCTACGGCGACGTTCCGCCTGCGTTCTGGCCTTGCGCTCTACGGCGGTTTCAACGGGGGCGAAGCAACGCTGGCGGCACGCCCGTTGTTTCTCTTCAACGGCGGCACCATCCTCAACGGCGCGTTCGGCGCGGGGGGTGGTCGCGTGAACAGCGTGGTGACGGCCGACGGGGTGAACAACACGGCGATCCTCGACGGGTTCGACGTGCGCAACGGCGGCAGCGCCGCGACGAACGGCGGCGGGATCGCCGTCATCAACGCCTCGCCCATCGTGCGGCACTGCACGCTGCGCGACAACCTGGCAGACAGTGGAGGAGGCGCTTCGGTCATCGGCACGGGGAGCGTGCTGTTCCATGACTGCCTGTTCATGCAGAACACCGCGGGCTTCGGCGCGGCGATCCGTTCCACCGCGGGCGCGGGGATGACGATCACGATGCGGCGGTGCGCAGTGATCGCCAACTCGACGAGCGTCGGCACTGCCGGAACGATCGGTGTCTGGTGCAACGTGGTGATGGAGAACTGCCTCGTAGCCAACAACGATCACCCCGTCTGGATCATGGACTTGAGCCCCTCGCCCTCGGTGACGATGCTCAACTGCACGATCGCGAACAACCGCTCGCAGTCAGGAGGCGCAAATCCTCATGTCGGCATCGCGCTGGGGGCGTCGAACACGATCCGCAACTCTGTAATCTGGGGCAACGTCGCATTAGGCGGGGGCACGCCATCGATGTCGGGCGTGCTCCATGGAAGCGGGCTGACGATCTCCGACAGCATCGTGCAGCAGTGGGATGGCACGCTCGCGGGCCCGGCGTTCGCGAACTTCTCCGCCGATCCGCGGTTTGTCGCGCCGGCCGCAGCGGGGAACACTGCGGGAGCGCTCTCTGGCGACTACCAGCTCGGCTCGCGGTCACCGGCTCGCGACAGCGGCTGGAACGCCGTGGTGCCGGCGGGGCCCGACCTGGCCGGGATGTCGCGGATCGTTGACGACCCGTACTTCCCCAACACCGGCTACGCGGGCGGCACGGTCGACCGCGGCTGCTACGAGGCGAGCTTCTCGAGTGCGATCTGCCCCGGCGACATCGGGCGGACGGGCGGCGTGCCCGGCGCAGACGGCGAACGCAACAACAACGACTTCATCGTGTTCATCGACTACTTCTTCGCGGCCAACCCGCTGGCCGACGTCGGCCGCACGGGTGGTGTCGCCCCCGGCGACGGCGTCTTTGACAACAACGACTTCATCGTATTCATCGATCAGTTCTTCACGTTCTGCCCGTGATTCAAGGGTCTCGGAGCAAGATTGAGGCCGGAATTCCCTTGAAGAGGGCGGGGTTCGGTGTAGACTGAACCTGAAGGGCCGCGGTGCCCACGGCCCGGCAAGGAGAGGTCATGGCGTCAATTCTCACGGCGGCTGTCTGCGTGGCGGTGGGGTGCTCGACGGCGCTTGCCCAGTTTGTCGGCGGGGTGAACGTTGACTTCAACGCGGTATCCGGCGCGGGGTCCGGCCAGCCGTCGATCGTGTTCGGCGGTGCCGCGGCGCAGGGCGGGTACTGGAACCCGCTCAACCCGCCGTACACCAACGGCACGTCGGTGGCGGTGCGGAACCTTGGGAACTCGGCCAACGCGGTCACCTGCTTCTTCACCACCGCCGGGGGCGGGACGGGCGCGTTCGGGTTCAACAACGCGAACACAACCGGTGACGCCGAGTTGCTGATGGACGATGTGCACGACATCGGCGCAACCGGGTCAACGGTGAGCTACTCGTTCGGCTCGTTCGCCCCGGGCGTGTACGACGTGTTCACCTACGCCGCTGCGCCCGACAACGCGACGTTCAGGACGCGGGTGACGGTGCGGACCAACAGCTCGACGCTCCCGGGCCAGGTTGTCGGCGGCACGATCCCGGCGGGGGGCGTGTTCACCGAGGGTGTGACGCACGCGCGGCACACCGTGGCGCTATCGGTCCCGGGCCCGCTGATCATCGATGTGACGCCCGAGGTCAGCTTCGGTTCGGTCAACGGCGTGCAGATCGTGCGCCGGGCGCCTACGCGGCTGTACGTCAACAGCGCGGGGGGTGTGGGGTCGGGGCTCTCGTGGGGCTCTGCGCTGGCGACGCTGCAGCGGGCGCTGGCGATCGCCCGCGCGACGCCGAGCGTGACGGAGATCTGGGTGGCGCGCGGCGTGCAGAGGCCGGACGGTTTTCCTTCAACGGCCGGCAACCGGGAGGCCGTGTTTGATGTGCCGGGGGGCGTGACGGTCTACGGCGGGTTCCTGGGGACGGAGGCGACGCTGGCGGAACGCCCCGACCCGCTGCTGCCGGCCAACTTGACCATCCTCAGCGGTGACATCGGCACCGCGGCGGCGACCGACAACACGCTGCGGCTGGTGCTGTGCGGGTTGACGGCGACGTCAACGGTCGGCACGGTGACGCTCGACGGGCTGGTGATGGAGCGCGCGTACTCGGACGAGGACGCGGGCGACCCCTATACCGCCGGCTGTGCGGTGGCTGCCGTCGACTCGTCGGTGGTGATGCGCCGGTGCGTGGTGCGCGACTGCTTTGGAGGCGACGCGGCAGTGCACGTCGCGGAAGGGCGCAGCGGCACGCTGAGCGACTGCCTGCTGGAGCGGAACAGTTCCACCCGCACGACCGCGTGCGTGTCGCTTGGCGTGCTGACGATGGACCGGTGCATCGTGCGCGATCACCGGATGCCCGGGACCTTCTACGGATCGCTGATCTCCTTGCGTTCTGGAACGGCAACGCTGACCAACTGCCTGGTGCACGACAACAACCGCAACTCGGGCGCCGGGACGGGCATGTTCATGCTGGTAGTCGGCACGCCCTTCAACACCGCGACCGCCACGGTGCGCAACTGCACTCTCGCCGGGAACACGGGCGGGGGCATCCATATCGGCAGTTCGGGAACGCTTCCGTCGTCGCTGGTGTTGCGCAACAGCGTGCTGTGGGGAAACCGGCGGCCGATCGATCCGAGCGCCACGGTCGAGGAGCAGCAGATCCGTACGTACGGCACGCCCGTGATCAACATCCTCGACACGATCGTGGAAGGGTGGACGGGCGTGTTCGGAAATACCTCCACCGCGTGCTTCTCCGGCGACCCCTGGTTTGTTGACGCCGACGGCGCCGACAACATCCCCGGCAACGCCGACGACAACTACCGCCTGGCCCCGTTCTCACCCGCCCGCGACTCGGGCTGGAACACAGGGACGCCGACCGATGTGACAACGGACCTGGACGGCCTGCCGCGCCGCGTGGACGACCCGGCGGTGGCCAACGGCGGCTTCAACCTCGGGTACATCGACCGCGGCTGCTACGAGGCGCAGGCACCCAGCGCGCCGTGCCCGGGTGACATCGGGCGCACCGGCGGTGTGCCGGGGTCCGACGCGACCCGCGACAACAACGACTTTGTCGTCTTCATCGACTGGTTCTTCATGAGCGACTCGCGGGCGGACTGCGGGAGGACCGGCGGTGTGGCCGGGCCCGACGGCCTGTTCAACAACAACGATTTCGTCGTGTACATCGACCAGTTCTTCGCGCCCTGCCCGTGAGCGGAGACAAAGAGGAGAGTGACCATGAACCGCAGACTGATCCCGTTGTCTTTCGCTGCACTTTCAATCACTGCCTGCACCGTCGCCAGCGCACAGGTCTACAACGCCGCGACGGGCTTCTCGGCCAGCGCCAACCCCACCGGGGTCTGGTCGTACGGCCTGCGCCCCGGCGCGGCCGGCACGTTCGCGCCGCTGACCCGCGCCGTGGTGATCGACGCGATCGATTTCTGGGACCGCGACCTTGCGTTCCCAGACACGTACCCCAAGATCGGGCACAACGGCACGGGCCAGACGCAGTTCTGGGGAGGGCCGGAGGGACCGATCGCGGCGGGTGAACTGGTGATGCACCCGGGCCCGCTGCCGGCGGTGCTGCGGTTCACGGCGCCGTCGGCGAACCGCTACCGGGCCATCGTGCAGGCGCGGGCGACGCCCACGTGCGCAACGGCGACGGGCGTGTCGGTCTGGGCCGCGGGGGCCCAGCTCGACGCGGGCTCGCTCGGGGGCATCGGCAGCCAGTGGTTCTCCGCCCCGAGCGTCTTCCGCGAGGCGGGTCAGACGATCGACCTGGTGGTTGACAACGGCGGGAACGGGATCAACTGCGACCACGTGGCGGTTTCGCTGGTGGTCGCGCCGATCGCGTGCGGGCCGGCCGACATCGGCGGTGCGGGGGGCGTTGCGCCCTCGGACGGCCGGCTGGACAACAACGACTTTGTCGTGTTCATCGACTGGTTCTTCGCCGGTGACACGCGGGCCGACCGCGGAAGGACCGGCGGCGTGGCCGGGAGCGACGGGGCGTTTGACAACAACGACTTCATTGTGTTCATCGATCAGTTCTTCGCCGGGTGTTGACGGTGGGGCTGCTCGTGGCGGGGCTGGCGTTCCGTTCAGCCCTTGAGCGCGAGGCCTCCGCCACGCTGTCTATTCGTGCACGGCACCGCCTGCCCGGTTGCCCCTGACCGCGGCGGGGGGATGCCCGGTTTGCGCCGTGAGCAGTTCTTTTTGGTGGGAGCGGGGGCGTTGGTGTGGTAGGTTCACAGTCCTTGCGGCCGGGCGTTGCCGAGGTGTCGTTACTTTCCGATGAGAGGCTTGATCATGGCGATTGCAGTTCTGCCGCGGCTGGTGTTCGCGGTTGCGTGCGCGGCACTGATGGCCGGGGCAGCGGCGAACGTGCCGCCGGCGACGCCGGTGATCGCCGAGCCGGCGGTCGGGCGGGTGGTCAACGGGTCGGACGTGCACATGGAGACGGGCCCGTTCTCCGACGCCGACCCGGGCGACACGCACCTGTGCACCGACTGGGAGATCTGGACGGTCGCGCCGCTGCAGCGCGTGTGGGCAACGCTTTGCATCACGGGGGTGGAGCGGCTGCACACGCACATCGGCGACGGTGTGTTCCAGAACAGCCACGCGGACCTGCACGAGTTGCTGCCGCAGACAAGCTACCGGCTGCGTGTGCGCCACCGCGACTCCAGCGGCGACGCGGGCACGGAGTGGAGCGCGTGGAGCGAGCGTGACTTTGTCACCGGCGCGGCGACGGTGGTGTTTCCGCTGGAGATCGACGACGTGAAGGACACGCCCGTGCCGGGGTGGACTGACTCAACGGGGGCGGGCGTTGTTCTGCCCATTGGCGGCTCGTTGCAGTTGCAGGGCTCCGATGGCGACTTAATGCTGGGGATCACCGGGCTCGACGGTGTTTCGAACCTGCTGGACAACCCCGCAGCGCACGGCGAGCACCACGCGGTGCGGGTGGTGGTGTCGGCTGGCGCGGGGAGCGCGCTGGCGCTGCCCGAGTCACAGCTGGCGTTTACCGACGGGGGGAGCACGGCGCGGCTGGTTTACCTGCCACCGGTGTCGCTGGACGCGGGGCAGTCGGTCTACATGTGGGTGGCGGCAAGCGGGGCGACGTACGCCGGTGCCTCCGGCGACACGGCCCCGGTGTTCGCAACGCTCCTGCGCGGCGCGCCGGTGCCGTGGACGGTGATGCAGAGCGGCTACAAGGTTGAGGTGGTCGCGACAGGATTCCAGCTGCCGGTGAACATCGCGTTCGTGCAGAGCCCCGGGCCGAACCCGACGTCGCCGATCTACTACGTCAACGAGCTGTACGGGCAGATCAAGGTGGTGACGCGTGACGGCACGGTGCGCGATTACGCGACGGGGCTGCTGAACTTCAACCCGACGGGCAACTTTCCAGGCTCCGGCGAGCAGGGCCTGGCCGGGCTGGCGATCGACCCCGCCAACGGCGATCTCTACTGCTCGATGGTCTACAGCAGCGTGCCGGGCGTTGAAGCGGCCAACCACTACCCCAAAGTTGTCCGGTTCACCAGCACCGACGGGGGGCTGACCGCGGCGACGCAGACGATCATCTTGAACATGACGGGTGAGACGATGGGGCAGTCGCACCAG
>JAUXUZ010000514.1 GCA_030680655.1 Phycisphaerales bacterium | reverse complement strand
AGCGAGTTGAGCTCGCTGAGGAACGCGGAGTATTCCTTGTTGGTCTTGGCCAGACCCATCTGCTCCCGCAGCTTCTCTATGCGGGCGTCGATCGAGGTGGCCTCGCCCTCCTCGCCGGCGATGCTCGTCTTGAGCTGCTTGAGCTCCGCGGCGGTGCGGGAGAAGTCGGTGTCTACGACCTTGAGTTGCCTCTCCTGCTCGAGGAGGAATCGCTCGGCAGTGTTCAGGCGGCTCTTGAGGCCGCGGAGCATTTGTTCGACCCGGAAGACGCTGAGTAACTTGGCCGTAACGCTCATGGGCTCTCCGCTCGCGGCACTGTCGACTGATGGCGGGGCCGCGGCACGTGCATTGTACCCGCGGCGCAAGGCGGGAGCGATCCAAGAGACAGGTCGGACGGAAAAAACTCTACCCAGCCCTTACCGCGTAGAGAAACCAGTACGCGATGGGCCCGGTGAGCAGCAGCGAGTCAAGCATGTCGATCATGCCGCCGAACCCGGGCAGGATCGAGCCAGAGTCCTTTACGCCCGCGTCCCGCTTGAAGACGCTGGCGGAAAGGTCACCGAGCTGGCCGAAGCCACCCAGCAGAACACCGAACACCATCCACTGCCAGGCGGGGACGTCCGCAATCGACTGGGGCCCCCATTCCAGCGTCGTTGCCATGTAGCGGAACAGCAGGCCGCAGAGGCCCGCGGTGATCAGCCCTCCGCACAGGCCCTCCCACGTCTTGCCCGGGCTGAGCCACGGGATCATCTTGTGCCTACCGATCGCTTTGCCGGTGAAATAGGCCCCGCTGTCGCAGGCCTTAATCGTCAGCACCACCATCACCATCACCCACACGGCGTACTCACGGCGGACGGCCATCATGAACGCGAGCATCAGCCCGACATAGGTGAATGTGGCGATCGCCGCGGCCACAGCGCCGCCTGCGCCCTTGGGGTCTTTCCTGCGCAGAAAGGCCAGCAAGGTGATGAAGAACGCCGCCGCCGCCGCCGTCGCGAGCACAGCACCCGCGTAATCGTGAGGGATCGGCGCTTTCGTGCCGATTGTCAGCACACCTGCGAGCAGGCCCGCCGCGGAACAGAACGTGAGGCTCTTCGCCGACGCCTGGATCCCCTTGGCGGCGAACATCTGCCGGAGCTCGAAGCCCGCACGCCCGCAGATCAGCAGCCCGACAAGCACCAGCGGAAGGCCGGGGAGCAGCGTTCCATCCTGCTCGCGGAGCAGTCCCCAGCCTGCGCCGACGCTCACGCCGTCGAGGTGGGAATCAAGCCACATCAATCCAAGGAGCAGGAGGATCAGGATTGGGCCGAAAGTCAGTCGCAGACGCATGGGCGAGGGTAGTGGCCGAGCACGCCCCGGGCGTGCAGAGCGCTGCGTTCCGCCGCCGGCCGATGACGACGCCGCCGGTCAGGCTTTCAGGCCGCCGAACGTGCGGCTGCGCGACGCGTAGTTGCGGATCGCGTAATTGAGGTGCTCGGGCGTGAAGTCGGGCCAGAGCGTGGGCGTGGCGTAGAACTCCGCGTAGGAGAGCTGCCAGAGCAGGAAGTTGCTGATGCGCATCTCCCCCGCGGTGCGGATGAGCAGGTCGGGATCGGGGAGCCCGTGCGTATCGAGCGCCTCTGCGAGCGTGCCCTCGTTCACCGCGTCGGGGTCCAGCTCGCCGCTCCGCACGCGCCCTGCGATGGCTTGAACGGCGCGAGCGATCTCGGCCCGGGACCCGTAGTTGACCGCGAGCACCAGCGTGCCGGCGGTGTTGTTCCTGGTCAGCTCGGTGATCTCGTCACGCTTGTCGATGCAGGCCTTGGGCAGGCCGTCGGTGAGCCCGATCTGGCGGAAGCGGATGTTCTCGCGCATGAACTCCTCGCGCTGGGCGTCCATGTACTCAAGGTACAGGGCCATCAGTGCGTCGACTTCTTCTTTCGGGCGCTTCCAGTTCTCCAGCGAGAACGAGTAGAGCGTGAGGCACTCAACGCCCAGCCGCCCGATCTGCTCCACGATGCTCCGCACGGACTTGGCGCCGGCGCGGTGCCCGAGCATGCGCGGCAGCCCGCGCTGGGTCGCCCAGCGGCCGTTGCCGTCCATGATGATCGCGATGTGGCGCGGGATCCGCGTGGGGTGAACGTCCGGCAGCAGCGCGAGCGGGTCCGCCTTTGGGTTGCGCCGCCTCATCTCCGAGGCGGTGGCCAGGGCGGCCGCGTCTGGCGCAGCCGGGGGAGCCGAGGGGGTGGCGGAAGGCGGAGTGGTGTTCACGAGTACTCGATGGTCTGTTCGCGGTCGGGGCCGACGGAGACGAACCGCACGGGGACGCCCACGGTGGCCTCGATCAAGTCCAGGTACGCGATGGCGCTGCGTGGGAGTTCGGACTTTTTCCGGGCCTTTGTCAGGTCGCCGAAGCCCGGCAGCGTCTGGTAGATCGGCTTCGCACGAGCCAGCCAGTCGGCGTGGGGCGTGATGCGGTCTGTCGGGTGCCCGTCGATCATGTAGGAGGTCGCGACGTTCAACTGCTCGATGCCGCCGAGCACGTCAAGGAGCATCACGCTCAAGCCCTTGGCGCCGTTCAAGCGAGCGGAGTACTTCACGACGACCAGATCAAGCCAGCCCACGCGGCGGGGGCGCCCTGTCGTGGTACCAAACTCGCGGCCCTTCTGGCGGATGCGGTCGCCCATCGCACAGTCGGCCTCGGTCGCGATCAACTCGGTAGGCAGCGGGCCGCCGCCCACGCGCGTTGAGTACGCCTTCATGATCCCCAGAACGTCTCCGAGGGAAGCGGCGGGGACGCCGGCCCCGGGAGCGGCCCCTTGGGATGAGCAAGTCGACGAGGTGACGTACGGGTACGTGCCGTGGTCCACATCCAGCAGCGTGGCGTTGGCACCCTCAAAGAGGATCGACTTACCCGCCTGCTGGAGGTCGAGCAGCATCGCCGAGGTATCCTGGATGTACTGCTTGAAGCGCTGCCCCCACGCAAGGCAGAGGTCGACCGTCGCCTTGTGGTCGTAGGTGTACGCGGCCTTGTCCGGGCCGCCGATCGACGAGAGCATCGCCGTCTTGAGCCGGCAGATCGACTCGAGCCGCTTGGCGAGCGGGCCGGGCGTCAGCAGGTCGCCCACGCGGACAGCGCACCCGCGCGTGGCCTTGTCGGCGTAGCACGGGCCGATCCCGCGCTTGGTGGTTCCGATCGGTTCAAGCGACCCTTCGGAGAGCCACTTTTCACGCAGTTCATCCTCCGCCTTGTGCCACGGCATGACAACGTGGGCGCGGTCGGAAATGACCAGCGAGGACGTATCAACGCCCCGCGCGTGCAGGCCGTCGAGTTCGCGGGCGAGCCAGTCGGGGTCGATCACGACGCCGTTGCCGACAACCGCCGCCTTGCCCTTGTGCAGGATCCCCGAGGGGATCAGGTGCAGCGCGAACCGCTCGCCCTTGATGACCACGGAATGGCCCGCGTTGGCCCCCCCGTTGTAGCGGACAACGGCGTCGTGCCTGTCGGCAAGGAGGTCAACGATCTTGCCCTTTCCCTCGTCGCCCCACTGGAGCCCGACAACAACGGTGCTGGTAGACATGGGGCGGCTCCGGACGGGCGATTGGAAGGGTGCTGGGCGGACAACGAGGCGGACGGGGCGGATGGTAGAGTCAATAACCGGCCGCGGACGTGCACGTGGGGTCAAGACTCTCGCGCGGCAAGCCGATGATGCTCTCTGCAAGGGATGAACCCATGAGCGACGAGAGTGTCCGGATCATGTGCCCGAATCTGACCTGCCGCAAGGTGCTGGCTGTGCCCGCATCCGCCCGCGGAAAGACGGTCCGTTGCCGCAACTGCGCAACGACGATCCGCATCCCGGCGACGCTCGGGCAGGCCGAACCGACCCCGCCGGCCAAGAAGTCGGCCTGACCGATCGGTGCGCCTCAATCGCGGCGGACGATGTCCACTTCTAACTCAACCGTGACCGGCGCCAGGCAGGCGCGGTCGTTGCAGGCCTGATAGGTCAGCAGGAGGCGGGGCGTCCCTGTCCACTCGCCCTTGCGTTCGAGCGCCACCTCGAAGACGACGTCCCCGCTGAGCACCCCGTGCTGCGCGCCATCGACTTTCTCACCGTGCGGGAACTCGGCGTACGGCTGAACGCCCGTGCCGCTTGCGATGCCGAGCACCAACGGAAGAACCGTGCCGCCGCTCTCGTCGCCGGCGAACGCGTCGTTGATGTGCCATCCCTGAGGGATCACGATCCGTACGTGCAACTCCGCCGGGTGATCCTCCCCGACTTCGAGGCGTTCTTCTGATGCGAAGACCTCGATCGCCGGTGCATCCAGACCGGGGATTCCCCCTTGGGGCCCTGCCTGCCTTGGGGCGGACTTCTGAACGGCCGCGAGCGCCTCGGGCTGCGTCGCGAGCAGGCGCAGCAGCCCGCGCGTGGCGTTGGCGGTTGCGATGGGTGACTCATGAATGGCAGCGCTGAGCGAACCGAGCAGGTCCAGGGCTTTGTGGAGGTAGTCTGGTTCGCCGGTGAGTTCGTGCAGATCGATCAGGGCGTTGAGCATCATCGACGACCCCGTTGGGATCGCCCCGTCGTAGGTTGACCTTGGCCGCACGAACAGGTCCGGCGACGCGGTCGCGTCGAGAAGGCCGCCGTCGCCGGCGGTGAACAGTTCGTGCGCGACGGCCACCGCCGCCGCCGCGTTCTTCAGAGCACGGGCCGGCTCTTGGAGCGCTCGAGCAAGCTCGGCGTGCGCCTGGGCCTCGGCGGCGGCGTCTTCAAGCAGGAGTGCGCCGGTGTGAACGACCCCCGACGCGGCGACGCGCGCGACCCGGCTGGCGAACCGCTCGTCGCCGCCGAACACGGTGAAGAAGCCGGGGTCGCTGGCGCGGGCTGCGGCCTCGATCCACGCGGGACGGTCAAGCAGCATGCCCGCCCGCGCAAGCGAGGCGATCATCATGCCGTTCCACGAGCGGATGATCTTGTCGTCCAGTCGCGGTTGCTTGCGAAGATTCCGGGCCTCAAGCAGCGCAGCGTTGACGCGCGCGAGCCGGCCCAGCGTCTCGCGGCTTGGGCGCTCGCCCAGGCGCGGCACGTTGGTCGCCGGCGCGTCGGGGTGGTGCGGGTCCTGGAAGTTCCGCCCGGCCTTGAGCCCGTACACATCCAGGGCGAAATCGAGGTCCAGCGGCGAGAGAGCAGCGGCGAACTCCTCGGGTGTCCAGAGGTAGCTGAGCCCCTCGCGCCCATCGACCTCGGCGTCCTGGGCGGTGTAGAACATCCCGCTCGGAGCGGTCATCTCGCGCTGGATGTACTCAACGGTGCGCGCGGCGACGTGCGCGTAGAAGTAGTCGTCAAGCTCGGCGGCGGCCTGCGCATAAACACTCAGCAACTGGGCGTTGTCGTAGAGCATCTTCTCAAAGTGCGGCACGGTCCATGCGGCGTCGGTTGCGTAGCGGTGAAAGCCTCCGCCGATGTGGTCGAATACCCCGCCCATCGCCATCGCGTCGAGCGTTTTGCGGAGCGCTGTGTCGACGGCCTCGGCGTGGAAAGGGTCGGTGAGGCGTGAGCGGACGGCCAGCAGCAGCTCGAGGTAGACCGGCTGCGGGAACTTCGGCGCGTGCCCGAACCCGCCCTGGGCGCGGTCGAAGATCGTCAGGAGCGTCTGCACCGCCATGCCAACCTGCTCGCCGCCAACGGCGACGGGCTCCCGCCGCGCGCCGAGGCGCTCGGTGATCGCGCCCGCGACCGTTTCCGCCTGGGCGACGATCTTGTCGCGCTGGTCGCGCCAGGCGTCGCTCATCCGCGAGAGCACCTGCGGAAAGCTGGGCATGCCGCGCGCGGGCAACGGCGGGAAGTACGTTCCCGCCCAGAACGGCCGCAGCGACCGCGGCTCGAGAAAGACGCTCATGGGCCAGCCCCCGTGACCGGTGAGCATCTGGGTGGCGGCCATGTAGATCTCGTCGAGATCGGGGCGTTCCTCCCGGTCGAGCTTGATGTTGACAAACGACTCGTTCATCTGGCGCGCGATGACCTTGCTCTCGAAGCTCTCACGCTCCATCACGTGGCACCAGTAGCACGTCGAGTAGCCGACCGAGAGGAAGATGGGCACGTCCCGCCGGCGTGCTTCCGCGAACGCCTCCTCACCCCACGGGTACCAGTCAACGGGGTTGTGCTGGTGCTGCAGGAGGTACGGGCTGCTGCTGGCGGCCAGGCGGTTTGTCGTGCGGTCAGGATCGGCGGGTGGGTGCTGCATGGGTGTCAGAGCGGCTCGACATCGAGCACCGAAACGGTAAGGGTGATCAGCGATCCGCCCGCGTTCCGCCCGGACGGGGCGCGCGCCGCGACAGCGGGGACCGCGGTTGCAGCGGGCCCAGCGCCCGATGCCCGGTGGAAGGCCGCGACCGAGCTGATGAGGGCGGCATCGGGTGAGAGCCGGCGTGCCGTGAGCGACACGAACGCCGCGAGCAACCTCCGCCCACCTTCATCGTCGCGGTTGAGCCTGCCATCAAACGTCCGTTTGAACGCGGCCGCGTACGCGGTGCCGGCGCGGCGGATGGCCGTGGCGGCGGCGGCAGAGGGGCTCGTCGAGCCGAGCTCAACGGCGTCGCGAAGCTCACTGAGCTGCGGGCGCAACGCGGTCCGCGCGGCGGCGATCGCTCGCGCCCCCGCCTGCTTCAAGATGGGAATCCCCACAGAGAAGAGCTGCTCACCGAGTCGTGCCTCCGCCTGCTGCGCGAGCGAGCCCACACTGCCCGGTTGCTGCCCGGCCTGCCGACCTGTCACCATCGCGGCGTGGCCAGCGCGGACGACGGGGAAACCGTGGTCTACGGCGAAGGCGTCGAGCCCTGCGCACACGGGGAGCGCGATGCCGGGATCGGGCCCGCCCTTGAGCAGATCGGCCGAGAACGCGTCCAGGTACTGGTCAGCATCACCGAAGAGCTCGCGCCTGGCGAAGACCCTGATTGGGTCCCACGGCTCCTCCGAGCCGATGCGGTCGGCGCTCGCCCGGACTTGCGCGATCGGATCGTCGGCACCGGCCAGCGTCGTGATGATGCCCGCCTCAAACAGAGGCGCGAGCGCGAGCCAGTTCGCCAGCAGGCGGCGGTACCTCGGCGAGTGGTTCAATGCCTCTCTGACTGATTCGATCGACTCGCCCCGCAAGGGGACCGGCAGAACCGTGCACACCCGGCCCGCCAGCAGGAGCGCCGCCATCGCGGGCGCCTCGCGCGTGGTCAGGTGGTACGGGCTGAGCGCGACGGTGTTCACCGCGACGACTCCGCTGGCGGCAGGGGCGGAGCGGGTGCCCGCGCGTTCATCCACGCGGCGATGGCGTTGAACCTCGAGGAGAGCGTAAGAAAAACCCACTCGTGCCCGCCCTTAATGACGATGCGCTCGGGCCGCCCGAGCAGCTCCCAGAGTTCTTCGCCCGTCGCCGCCGGCACCGCTTTGTCCTTTGTACCGTGCAGGAGAAGCCACGGAACGTTCTTCACCAGCGGAGCGATCTTCGAAGAGTCGAGCGGAGCGGCGGCTCGGTAGGCCTTGATCAGTTCTTCGAGTCGCTGCGCCGACGGGCCCGGCAGGGGCGGCGGACCGCCGTCTGAAGCCGGTTTGAGCGCGGGACCGCCGGTCCACTTCAACCGCACAGCATCGATCCAGTTGGTGTAGTTGCTGGTGGCGAGGATCTGCAGATAATCAACGCCGCCGGCGATCGAGACCGCACCGGCGTACGCCCCAGGCTCGCGCGCGATCACGATCGGCAGCAGCATCGCACCGCCGGACATTCCGACGGCCATGCGCGGCAGCGATCGCAGGGCGGGGCGCTGCTGATTGGCGTACAGAACCGCCGACTCGACCGCGTACGCGGCCTCGGCGGCGCGGTCGGTCAATTCCGCGGCGATCGCCGGGACTTCGTTTGAAAAGTCTCCCTCCAGAGGGAGTGAGTACGTCACGCTCTCGGTGAAGCGTGCCGGCTGGGCCATCATCCGCAGCACGCTGTAGCCGTCCTGGCGCAGCCGGCGGATCAGCGCCACGATCTGGTCACCCGGCGTGCCGAACATGCCGGGCATGAACACGACCAGGCCTCGTGGCGCGGGCGCGGACTGCTCCTGGAGCACTCCGGCTGCGGCTTTGGGTGGGAGCGGGTCGTAGAAGGCGAACCAGGTTCGCTCGACAACCGCCCGCAGCGGCTCACCCTCGCGCGCGACCGCGGGCGGACGGGCCGAGATGAACTTGAACATGAACGCAGCGCTGTTCGATGAGGATGCTGGCGCCGCTGCGCCCTCCGCATCGACAAAGAGAAAGGCACCGGGACGCTCAAACTGAGGCTCCCAGCCGTCCAGCTTGGAAGCAGCCCTTTCACAGAACAACGTCCAGTCCTTGCCCTGGCCCTGTACGACCGCTCCGTTTTCTCTGGATGTGAGGTGGGCCGAGTAGGCCAACGCTGACACCGGCTCGATGGTCCCTTTCGGCTCCCAGCCCGGTGCTTTGAGTTCCAGCGTCTCCGGGCTGAGGCCCGACGCGACAGCGATTCGTGCCGGCCACGGGAGCGTCGACAGTGCCGCAGCCGAAGCGGAACCGACCGTGAGGACCGCTGCCGGCTGTTCAACGGCGGTGGCGCCACCGCACAGGGGTGCAAGGAGGAGAGCGGCGGCGATGGTGATCGTTCTCACAGGCAACAGTAGAACGACGCCTACCCCAGGCGTTGCTCGCCGGACCGGGAATCGGCCGGCACCGCCCATCCGAGCGTGGTAGCGACGTTCCGCCGCGAACTCCATATGACAGCGAGCAGGCCCGCCACGACCATCGCGGCAC
>JAUXUZ010000499.1 GCA_030680655.1 Phycisphaerales bacterium | reverse complement strand
CCAGAGCACCAGCGCCGCCGTTTCGGTGCGTTCGCTCGTGCGCGTCAGCGCCACCGTCAGGCTCGCAGACACCGCGTCCGGGGAGGTGCACGTGCAGCTCTTCCACGGGCGGCTCGATGCGCTGGGGGCGATGCTCGACGGACACGCGCTGGCGATGCAGCACTCAAAGGACCTTGGCAACGGGCGCCACGTGTTCACGGGCGCGTTCGCACCTGCGTTCAGCGGCGACCACGGCTTCAGCGTGCGGGTCATTCCCAGCGACCCGCGCCTGGTGAACCCGTTTGTGCCGGGGCTGATCACCTGGGACAGAGACGAACGTGCCTCTGTCGCCGAGCCCGCGCAGGTCTGACACGCCGGCCCATACCGGTGTCGCAGGCACCCGCCGCCCCTGAACCAGACGTCGCGCGGCCTTCTGTTTGCTGCGCGGCAGAAGCCGGAGCGGCGTAAACTCGCCCCGCATGAGCGAGCAACTGCGGGCACAAGTTCTGATCGTGGAGGACGACGCCGACCACGCCGACGTCATGGCGGAGGCGCTGCGGAAGTTCGGGCACGTCTGCACGATCGTGGGCGGGGTCGAGCGGGCCGTCGATGAGTTGAAGCACGGCACGTTCGACGTGCTCGTGACCGACCTGCGGATGCCGGCCTCGGCCGGGGCCGCCGGCGCCGACGGCAGCAAGGCCGCCGCCGACGGCGGGGACGCGGGGCTGGTTGTGCTCAGGTCCGCCCGCAAGCTGCAGCCGCAGGCCGAGACCATCATGGTCACCGCCCACGGCGATGTGCCCACAGCCCGCGCCGCGTTCAAAGAGGGGGCGTACGACTTCATCGAGAAACCGCTCGACCTGGCCGTGTTCCGGACGCTGGTCAACCGCGCCGCCGACACCGTCCTGCTCCGCCACGAGGCCGCGGGCGGCACCGGCGCGGCGTCGGGCGCGGGGCTTGGCGACCTTGTGCAGCACGAGGGGTTCGAGGGGATCGTCGCGGGCAGCGAACCGATGCGGCGCATCCTGCGGACGGTCAAGAGCGTCGCGAACACTTCGCTGCCGGTGCTGATCCGCGGCGAGAGCGGCACGGGCAAGGAACTCATCGCTCAGGCGGTGCACAGGCTCTCGCCCCGGGCGAAGGGGCGGTTTGTTGCGATCAACTGCGCGGCGGAGACGCAGACGCTGCTGGAAGACCAGCTCTTCGGGCACGTGCGGGGGGCGTTCACCGGGGCGGAGAAGGACCGCGAGGGCGTGTTCGAGTTTGCCAACAACGGCACGCTCTTCCTCGACGAGATCGGCGACATGCCGCTGCCGATGCAGGCGAAGCTGCTGCGCGTGCTCGAGACCGGGCAGGTGGTGCGCGTGGGCAGCAACGACCCGCGCCAGACCGACGTGCGGATCGTCAGCGCGACGAACAAGGACCTCCAGGGCATGATCGCCCGCGGCGAGTTCCGCGAGGACCTGTTCTTCCGCATCAAGGGTGCCGAGGTGCTGCTGCCGCCGCTGCGAGACCGGCGTGAGGACGTCCCACGGATCGTCAACCACGCCCTCGCGAAAGCGATGTCGCGCGTCTCACCTGGCGCCCCGGTCCCGTCGATCACCGACGCGGCGATGATGCGTCTGGCCGCTTACGCCTGGCCGGGAAACGTGCGCGAACTGCTCAACGTGGTGCAGAACCTCATCGTCGCGGCGATCGGCGAGGGTGGCGATGTCAACAGCATGACCCTGGACGTGCGTCACATCCCCGACGATGTGCGGGCCGCGGGCGACGAAGGGGCCGGGGATGACGACGGCGGGCAGGGCCCCAGCGGTCCGGGGGCGTCACTGGCCGGAACGCCCTTGGAGCAGCTCGAGAAGCGGGCGATCCGCGAGACGCTGCGCCTGGCGGCTGGAAACCGCGAAGCGGCTGCCAAACTACTGGGGATCGGCGAACGTACCCTCTACCGAAAGCTGAAGGAGTACGGCCTACGCTGATCGTTGTGTTTGATCTGATCCGAGTCATCTTCTCTGGAGCAATCGCATGAAGAAGAATCTGAAGTCGTTGGTCCTGATCGCCGCCGCCGTTGCCGCAACCGCGCTGGCTGCATGCAACACTGTTGAGGGTGCCGGCAAGGACATCGAGCGCGGCGGCGAGAAACTGCAAGACGCCGCGGACTGATCGCGCCATCCTGCTCAATCAGCGCGTCCCGAACTGCATGCCGGCAGCGGCACCGCGGGAGTCAGGGCGAACTCATCTGGCCTTGCGTGCGACGACGACGACCTAGTTGCCGCCGCCCAGCACGGCCATTGAGTTCGCAACTCCCAGCGCGTTCCGCTGCCGGCTCTTCATTGGTGCCAGGGCGCCCATGGCCGCGAACAGCCACGCGAGCGTCAGGAACAGCGTCTGCTTGAAGCAGATCTCGCGGTCGATGGTGAAGCCAGCCTCTTTGAGCGCCAGGTCCAGCGAAGGCCACAGGAACGTTGCGCGCAGGTGCCCCTCGATGGCGTCGGTCGATTGCCGGCACTCCTCTCGGTTCACGGCTGGAGTCGAGCGAGCCGTAGACCAGGAAGTGGGGCCGCCTTCGGTGGGCTTCGCACAATCGGGAGTTATCATGGGCCATGACGACCAGCGCGGCCCCCGCTTCAACGCCCCCCCCCCGAGTACACCGGTTTGAGGTTGTGCCCCAGGAGGGGCAGCCGGATGTCATCGGCCAGGCCGTTGCGCGCGACGCCGCGGCGATGGGCATCAGGCCGTCGTCGGTGCGGGCGACGCACGTCTACCTCGTGCAGGCCGAGCCGGCGCTGACGGCGCAGCAGGAGCGGCAGATCGCCGACGAGCTGCTGGCCGACTCGGTGACAGAGGCGGTGCGCACGGGGTCTGCTCCGCGCGAAGGGAGCAGCCAGCTCCTCGAGGTGCACCCGCTCCCGGGCGTGATGGACCCTGTGGCGCAGTCGGTCCAACTGGCGATCGCCGACCTGGTGGGGCGCGAGGTCGAGGTGGTCAGCGGCTGGCGGTTCGACCTGACCGGCGTGACCGAGGCGCAGGGCAAGGAACTGGCGTCGCGCCTGCTCGCCAACCCGGTGATCCAGCGCGTGACCACCGAGCCGTACCACCCCGATCGATTCCCCGTCGGCAAGGCCCACGACCAGCAGGTGCGGCACATTACGCTGACGACGCTGAGTGACGATGCGCTGATGAAGCTGTCGCGCGAGGCGCACCTGTTTCTCTCGCTCGACGAGATGAAGGCGGTGCGGGACCACTACAAGGGGCTGGGGCGGGAGCCGCGGGACATCGAGCTGGAGACGCTGGCGCAAACGTGGAGCGAGCACTGCGTGCACAAGACGCTCAAGAGCACGGTGGAGTACCGGGCCGGGGCGGGCGAGACGATCAACTGGACGAACCGGCCGGGCGTGACGATCGCCGCGGACGGGACGGTGAAGATCGCCAACCTGCTCAAGAGCACCGTCGCCGCGGCGACGCACGAGCTGATCGCCGGCGGTGTGGACTGGGCGCTGAGCGTGTTCAAGGACAACTCGGGCGTGGTGGCGTTTGACGAGAACTACGGCGTCTGCATCAAGGTGGAGACGCACAACCGGCCCAGCGCGATCGAGCCGTACGGCGGCGCGGCGACGGGCGCGGGCGGGTGCATCCGCGATGTGATCGGGACCGGGCTTGGGGCGAAGCCGATCGCGAATACGGATGTGTTCTGCGTGGCTGAAACGGACGGTTGGTTCTCCGAGAATGAACCCGGAACAACATCGCAACGGGTCTACGCCGCGACGCCGGCCACGGAGGACTACTCCCTTCACACGGTCATGTCCGAGTTGCTGCAACACGGCAGACAATCAGAGGTCTTCAAAGTGCGCACCGGCGAGGCGGGGCCGAACGGCACGGTCGAGTATCGAGTCTGGCGCGGCATGAGAACCGAGCAGGGCAATAAAGTCATTGAGGATCAGCCGCTGGAACCCGCTTTGTGGCTGCCGCTTGTTCGTCATATTCTGTCGAACGTCACGGTTCGGAATATGCAACCGCCTGGGACCCTGCACCCACGGCGCGTCCTGACGCAGGTGGTGGCGGGCGTGCGCGATTACGGGAATCGCATGGGCATCCCGACGATCAGCGGCGGAGTCTACTTCGACAACCGGTACGTGGGGAACCCGCTGGTTTTCTGCGGGTGCATCGGGCTGATCCCGCGGAAGTTTGTGAAGGGGGCAGCGCGGCCGGGTGACAAGATCGTGGCGATCGGCGGGCGAACGGGACGCGACGGCATCCACGGCGCAACGTTCAGCAGCGCTGAGCTTGGGCAGGACGCGGCCGACGAGTTCAGCCACGCGGTGCAGATCGGCAACGCGGTGACGGAGAAGCAGGTGCTGGACGCGATCTTGGCGGCGCGTGACTCCGCCGGCGGGCCGCTGTACCACGGCATGACCGACTGCGGCGCTGGCGGGTTCTCGTCGGCGATCGGCGAGATGGGGTGCGAGCTCGGCGCCGAGGTGCACCTCGAACGGGCCCCGTTGAAGTACGCCGGGCTGTCGTACGCGGAGGTTTGGATCAGCGAAGCCCAAGAGCGCATGGTGCTGGCGGTGCCC
>JAUXUZ010000482.1 GCA_030680655.1 Phycisphaerales bacterium | reverse complement strand
TCAAGCCCGTGTATTCAGAGAACACGGCCCCGACGACGTTGCGCCGCACGTTGGTGAACCCGGCCGCTTTGAGCGCCTCGATCACTTTGTCCGGCGGCGTGCACTTGTCGATGGTCTCCCAGTAGTAGGACCAGAGCTCGGGGGTGCGGGGAGCGAGGCGGCGGAACAGGCCGACCGCGCGGCAGAGTGTGCCGAGGTAGACGCGCAGGAGTGCGCGGCCCAGTGCGGTGCGGGGGCGTGTGATCTCGAGGATGCAGACGCGCCCGCCGGGCTTGAGCACGCGGTGAAACTCGCCCAGTGCGCCGTTGAGGCTCTCAACGTGGCGCAGGGCGTACCCCATCGAAAGGAAGTCAACGCTGGAGTTCTCGAGCGGGAGCGATTCGGCGGTGCCGGTTGCCGTCTGGATGCCGAGGCGTTCCCTCGCGTAGCTCATCATGTTGACGCTGGGGTCAATGCCAACGATGCGCCCGCCGGGCCCGATGATCTTGAGTGCGGCGCCCGCGACGAGCCCGGTGCCGACGGCGACGTCGGCTACGCTCATGCCTGGCTTGAGGCCGGCGCGCGCGAGCGCCTTGCCGCGGTACCAGGCGCCTGAACCGAGAGAAAGCCACCGCTCGACGCGGTCATAGTCCTGCGCGGTGTCGTCGAAGATTGCGTCTACGAACCGCTTCTTCTGGTCCAGCGTTGTGTAGGCGCCCGCGATGGGTGGGTGGGGTGCCAGCGTGCCGATGGGGAGGCGAACGACCGCGGGAGATTCAACCATGGGCTCGCTCCGTTCAGCTGTCGTTTCAAGATGCGATGGAGTATACAGGGTTGAGCACGCGGGAATTGGAGAGGTCGTCGTTGCCGCTTTGGAGTCGGCTCGAACTGCTGCGTACCGCTTACGCGTGTCCTGCAGCCGTAGGGCGTCAGCGGCGGCTGTTTCCGCGAGCGAAACGGACAATGCCGAAGCTCGGCACAGTGAATCCGAATGAAGAAGTACGTAGAATGCCCTGTCACGAGGAGCATGAATGCCAAGCGCCGAGACGCTCAGTCGCGTAAAGAAGGTAGTACGGGCCTGCCTGAAGGTTGATGAGCAGACGGTGCTCGATGACCGCATGCCACTTGTTGGCGGCGAGTTTGACCTTGATTCGCTGGACATCCTGCTGATCGTGACCGAGCTGGAGAAGGAGTTCAAGGTGAGCATCAAGGAAGGGACGACGATGGGGAAGGCCGCGTTTACAAACATCGAAACGCTCGGTGCGTTCATCGAGGGATTGCCGCGCACCGCCTGATTCACAACGGACGGCTCTTGATGAATACAAGCGTGCTGGACAACCTGCCGCACCGCAAGCCCTTCCGCTTTGTAACCAGCGTTGAACTGCTTGAACCAGGGGTCCGCGCGGTGGCAACGTGGTGTGTAAAAGGCGATGAGGACTTCTTTGCCGGGCACTTTCCGGGCGACCCGGTCGTTCCGGGCGTCTTGCTGGCGGAGTCCCTCGCTCAGCTCTCGGGGTTGGTCGCCTTCAGCGGCAGGCCGGTCGAGGCGCGAGCGGCGCGGCTTGCGCAGGTGAGCATAAAGTTCCAGATGAGCGTGTCGCCGCCAGCCGACGTGCGTTTGGAATCATCGCTCGCTCGCCAGATGGCGGGGCTGGCCCTCTTTGATGTGCGTGCGCTGGTTGGGGACTCACTCGCGGCTACGGGGACGCTGGTGCTGGCTCAGGCTTCGCCTCATGAACCTGTTTGAGGAGCGTGCTTTGGAATTGACAATGTTCACCCTGGTTGCGGCGGTCTGGCTTGCTGGTCAGCCGGGTGGCGTTGCGCCAGGTGTCGCGCCATCCAGCGCGGAAGCGGCCGCGCAGGATGTTGCGTATCACGCGTGGCAGAAGCGGCTGGAGTCGATCGACTCCGTGGTCGCGAGCGTGGTGGATCTGCGGGCGGACTTTGAGCAGCGCCGTCGCACCCCTTTGCTGAAGAAGCCGCTCGTCTCAAAGGGCGTTGTACTCACCAAGGGCGAGTGGGTGCGGTGGGACACCGCTTCGCCGCGTGCGTCGTCGCTGGTGATCGGTGGAGGCGAGATCCGGATGTACTACCCCGCGGACAAGCTCGTCGAGGTGTACGCGGTCGGGGACGGCTTTGCCGACCTGGCGGGGGCACCGCTGCCGCGTCTGCGGAAGCTGAAAGAGCGGTTTGATCTCAGCCCCCTCCGCTCGAGCCAGATGGGAGCAGACGATGCGAACGCGGACCTTGTCGCTGTTCGGCTTTCGCCCCGGAGCGCGGAACTGCGAAAGCACGTCGCCTCCGTCAGCGTGCTGCTGGATGCCGTTCGCGGCGTCGCGACGAAGGTCGTCATGGTCGATCCGGACGGCGAGGTAACAGAGATTGTCTTCACCAATGTACGGACCAACAGCGGCGTAAAGGACGAGGAGCTGGTGCTGAAACTCGCCGACGATGTACGCGTCTCGCGACCGCTCCCCAGCGGTAAGACTGCGGGTCCATCCGCGGGCGATGCGAAGGGCTCGGCACCCGCTGCGCCGGAGGGACAGCCTTGAGGGCTGATCTTCAGCATCTCGGTGTGATCGCGGTGCTGCGCAGCATCGGAGGGACCGTGCATGCTTGATGTGGACGTTGAGCCGGTGGTATCACTCGCCAGAGCGATAGTTCCATCGTGGGCGAGGGAACTGGCGCCGAGCGTGCCTGAGTCACGCGTCGTCGGGCTGAGTGACGGCGCGTGCGTGGTGCTGGAATCGTCACGGGGGACTGACGCCGGGGTGGCTATGGCCGTAGTACCGTGCGCGTCGCGGCTCTCGCCAAGTTCGTTTCGGTCGTGTGTCGCAGAGGTCTACGCACTTGTGCGGGAGGGCCTCCGCGAGTGCGGGTTTGCGAGCCCTGTGCGCATGTGGAATTTCCTGCCGGGCATCCACGACTGCATGGGCCACGAACTCGACCGCTACAGGGTGTTCAATCTCGGGCGGTACGACGCCTTCGCCGGGTGGTTCGGAGTTGGCGGGCCGGAGGCGATTGTGCCGGTGCTGCCCGCTGCCTCCGCCGTTGGGCATCAGGGTGATTTCCTGGTGGTGACCGCCCTTGGATTGAAAGCGCCCGGTTCACCGGTTGAGAACCCGCGGCAGACGCCGGCGTTCGCCTACTCGACGGCTCATGGCCCGCGGCCGCCGTGCTTTGCACGCGCGACGGTTGCGCAACTGCCCGCTGGGCCCCGGCTGCTCGTTTCAGGAACGGCGAGCATCCGCGGGGAAGATTCGGTGCACGCCGGCTCGCTCCCCCGTCAACTGGCGGAGACCATTGAGAACATCGAACGCCTGGCTCAGAGCGTGCTCGGCCAAGAGCGGTTTGAACTGAGCGGGATTGAGTCGGCGCGGGTTTACTTCCCGCGGTCATCTGACCGGGGTCTGCTCGCTTCGAGTCTATCGGCACGCCTTCCGCAGACGGCGTCGGTCGAGTTCTTCCCCGCGTGGATCTGCCGCCGCGAACTGCTGGTGGAGATCGAAGCAACGCTTGCGCCTTCGGCGTGCTGACCTGGACCATTATGGGCGAACCGATGCGAGCACGGGACCGGCGATCAGAAGGAACCGCACTGCGATCAGGCGGACCACTCTCAGCGGACGGTGCATCGCGACTGGTGGATGTGATCGCTCGGCACGCACGCGAGCGCCCGGAGGCCGAGGCCGTCGGAGATGTCGGAGGCGCCCGCTGCACGTACGGTGAGCTTGCGAGCGTTGTTGCGGCAAGAGCGAGTTGCCTGCGCGAGTTTGTCCGGCCGCGGGGCGTGGTGGTTGCTGTTGTACCACAAGCGGTCGACTTTGTGGCCTGGTTCTGCGCATCGATTGCCGCGGGCGTTCATTTCTTTCCGATGCACCCGCAGATCGCAGGGCCCGAGGCCCGTGGTGCCGCAGCGCGCGCTGGCGCGGTCGCGTTGATCGGCGGTGAGGGGCTTGGTTTGGAGCCGGGGTTTGCTCAGATATCGAACGAAGCGGTGAGCACGGACGGCGCAAGTGCTGAGCGCGTAGCGTCCCACCGCCCACCGGGCGCGATCGTCATCGGTTCATCGGGGACCACCGGGCTGCCCAAGTTGGCGCTACGAACGAGCGCCTCGCTCGACGCAGACGCGGCCGGGATCATCACGGGGATGGGCCTGACCCGCAACGACCGCGTCGTCGTTGCGACGCCGCTTTGCCACTCGTACGGGGTGGACCTGCTGGTCGGTACGCTGACCGCGGGTGCCTCACTGAGGGTGGTCGGGCGGTTTGATGCCGAAACAGTCGCGGCGGAACTGGCCGCCGGCGCGACGGTGTTGCCCGGGGTGCCGTTCATCTTCGAGGCGTTGGCTCGCTGCAGCGCCGCTCGGAGCCGGTCGCTGCGCCTGGCACTCTCGGCCGGCTCGCCACTGCCCCGCGGTGTGCGGGATGGGTTCTTCGATGTGTGGGGCGTCGAGGTGGGGCAGTTGTACGGCGCAACCGAGTTGGGCACGGTCTCGATGGACGTGCCTGGGACCGCTGGGTTTGACGCCGCGTCAGTCGGGCGTCCGCTGCCGGGAGTAAGCATGCGGATCGTCGATGTCGAAGATGCCAACCGTCTGCTCGGCGCAGGCGAGGAGGGCCAGCTGGCCGTGCGGGCAGATTCGATGCTCGCGGCGTACCTCGATGGCGAGGTCCCGCTCACGGACGGGCACCTTCTGACCGGCGACCTCGCGACGATGGACGCCGAAGGTCGCGTGCGTATCACGGGGCGCCTGAAGCTGCTCATCGATGTCGGCGCGTACAAAGTCAACCCGCTGGAGGTTGAGAGCGTGCTGGGCGCACACCCAGAGGTTGTCGAGTGCGTGATCGTCCCGATTGCGGCTTCAGAAACCGTTCAGCGGGTTCGGGCGGTGGTCGTGGTGCGAGACAGGGGCCGCCCCCACATCGCAGAGGACCTGCGGGAGTACCTGCGTGATCGGCTCGCGCCGATCAAGGTGCCCCGGGTTGTTGAACTCGTTGACTCGCTGCCCAGGACGACGATGGGCAAGGTAGCGCGTGATCGGGTCTAAGCATCAACAGGGAGCATTCCGTGCGCATCGAACCAAGTGCCATGTTCTCGGCGTGCATCGTGATGGTCGTGCTCACCGGTTGCGTGAGCGAGCCGCCGTTGCCGACCTACCTGCCGATGAGTGACGCGGCGGCGCTGACGGCGATCGCCGACCGCCAGGCGTCGGTGACCAGCATCTGGGCCGAGTGCGACCTCGAGTTAACTGATGCGCAGGGCCAGAGCGTGAGCCTGGACGGAGTGCTCATCGCCGTACCCCCGGGCAAGGTGAGACTTCGGGCATGGAAGTTCGGGCACGCGGTATTCGATCTCACGCTCCGCGACGGGCAGGGGTGGGTGTTCGTGCCCGACGAGGGGCCAACAGCCGGCAAGATGTCGGTTGAGAGCACACCGGCGCAACGTGTTGGCGAAGCGCTCGAACTGCTCGGCCCCTCGTACTTCCGGACTGCCAGGCCAGCTGGGGGAGACAAGACGACGCTGATCGCCGAAGGGACGGCGATGGGGCGCGACAATGTCGAATGCGAGATCGACCGGCTGACGCTGACGCCGCGGCGGTTTGTCCTGGGTGCGGCTGGTGGCGGCTCCTCAAGCGAACTGCGCCTGGAGCGGTACAGGCTGGTCGGGGACGTCGTATGGCCCACGCGCCTGCGCCTGCGCAGCCCGTCGGGTGAGGTCGTCGCAACGCTGCGAGAGGTTGAACTCGGCGGCGATGTGCCGGCGGGCGCGTTCACGCCGCCCCAGCGTGCGAAGGCGCTCCCTTGATCAGCATATCGGCCTCACCCTCAGGCGTTCCCCGCGTCGGTGCCGTTGCCGGCCGTCTGGCCCGTTGGTCGGCCGAGCGTCCGTTCCGCGTGCTCGCTGCCGCGGCGGTCGTGCTTGTGCTGGCGCTGGTCTCGCTCAGCCACCTCCGGGTGACTTCTTCACTGGCGGCGATGCTTGGGACCCGCTCGTCGACCGCCGCAGCGATGGAGCGGGTGACGACGCAGTACCGATCGGCAGACGCGCTGCTGCTGCTGGTAGAGCTTCCTGAGGGAAGGGCGGCGGATGAAGCGGGGCGCGAGGAGCTCGTCGACTTCGCGACGCGGCTTGAGCACGCACTGAAGAACGACCCGGGTGTTGCTCCCTTACTGGCGTGGGTGCGATTCCGCGAAGAACCGGAGTTCCTGCGCTTTGCGCGCGAGGTGATGCTTCCGAACGGTGCGTTCTACCTGACCGACGAAGGCACCGCCGAACTGGTTCAACGCCTGGAGCCCGAGCGGATGCGCGAGCAGCTGGCGCGGAACGAGGCGATGATCGGCGCGCCCGGCCCGGCTGGAGCGGCGCTCGGTGCCGGCATCCTGCGGGACCCGCTCAGGTTGTTCGAGCTTGTTCCAAAGGAACTCACGTCGGGACGGGACATACTGGGCGGCGCTGAGGGAGAACCGGGCGCTGCACCAAAGCCGGAGTTCTCCGAAGACGGGCGGGCGCTGCTTGTCCACATCGGCGCGCAAGGCGCGGGCAGCAACTTCGAGGAGGCCGGGCGACTTGTTGACGGTGTGGTACGGGTGGCGTTGAAGTTGAACACCGGCGGCCTGCGCGTCGAGCCGGCCGGGTTCGCGGCGATCGCGACAGCATCTTCACGCGTGATCAAGAGCGACTCGATCGTGAGCACGCTGGTCTCGGTTACGCTGCTCTACGCGCTCTTCCTGCTGTTCTATCGCCGGTGGACGGCGGCGCTGGTGATCGGCGGCGTGGCGGCGGTGGGGATGCTCGCAGGCATCGGGGCGCTTGCGCTTGTGATCCATCAGGTGTCACCGCTGGCGGCGATGATCGCTGCTCTCCTGGCGGGGCTGGGGACCGACTACGGGATCCACTTCCTCTCGCACTACGACGGGTACCGAGCAGAGGGCATGGGCAGCGTGGACGCGTCGGTCGCCACCGCGCAGCACATGGCCGTGCCGATCGGGACCAACTGCTTCACGAGCATCTTCGGGTTTATCTCGCTCTGGCCGTCGAAGATCCAGATGCTGAGCGACTTCGCGGTGATGGGGGCCGCGGGGCTGATCGGTGCGCTGATCGCCGTGTTCGTCCTCATGCCTGCGGCGCTGGTTGTGATCGACCGCAGGTCGGGCGCGGGCGCTGCAGAGCGGGCGTCGTTTGGAAGGCTCGCGGACGTGGTGGCGAAGCGGCCGCGCCGGTGCATGGCGTCGTCGCTCGCCGCGGTTTGCGTGGTGGTCGTCGGGGCGGCGCTGCAGGGGTTTGACGTGCGCTTCGAGTCGGACCTGACCGTCATGCACCCGCGTCCAAGCCCCGCCCTCGACGCGACCGGCGAGGTCATCAGGCGATTCTCAACACAGGGAGACCTTGTACCGGTGGAGATCCGTGCGGCAACAGCAGAAGGGCTTGTGGAGGCGGCTCACGACGCGGCGCGAGCGCTCAACTCGCCAGCCTGCCGGGCGGTCGGCGTGACCGGGGTGATGGGGCTTCACACGCTGCTTCCAGATCCGCGTGCGGCCGCCGGCCGCCGGGCCGCGCTCGAAGCGATAGACGCCGACGGTGCGGTCGAGGCGAGCGCGTTTGATCCCGAAGCTTACAAGGGGTATCGCGGGTTTCTGAGGTCCTTTGTTTCGTCGCGAGCCGCACCGACGGTTGACGACGTGCTGCGGTACAAAGGGGTGTCCGAGCGCATCTTCCCGCTCGCCAGCACCGCCGCCGGGGAGCGCCCGACCTCAACAGTCATCGTGGTTCACCTGTCAACGCCACTGCAGTCTCGCGAGCAGAGAAGGGCGGCCGTGGATGCGTTGAACGGGGCGCTGGCACCGATCCCCGGCGCCACCGTTGCCGGGATCGCT
>JAUXUZ010000476.1 GCA_030680655.1 Phycisphaerales bacterium | reverse complement strand
GCGCGGCCCGCGCTTCCGTCCTTACAGACCGCTGATTCTCGCACCCTGATTCTCGCCGGAGCCACCTCCAATGATCACCACCCTGCTCAACACGATCGCCGCCGCAACCTTTGCCGAGCCCGAGCCCATGGGCGGGCATACCGCCGGCACCCACATCGAGCCCGCCGGCGTGCTGCCGACGGTGGCGCAGGGCATCGTGCCCGCCGTGGTCTCGCTGGTGGTGTTTGTGACCGTGCTGCTGCTGCTGTCGAAGTTTGTGTGGCCGAAGATCGCAGGCGCCCTGCACGAGCGTGCCGACAAGATCAAGAACGAGATCGAGGCCGCAGAATCTGCCCGCATGACGGCCAAGGCGGCGCTGGAGGAGTACCAGTCCAGCCTCGCCCAGGCCCGAGCCGAGGCGCAGAAGATGATCGCCGAGGCCAAGGCCCAGCAGCAGGTGCAGTTCGCCGAGTTGCGCGTCAAGGCCGACGCTGAGTTGACGGCGATGAAGGCCAAGGCCGTGGGCGAGATCGACGCTGCGAAGAAGGCCGCGCTGGCCGAGGTCTACTCGCAGACGGCCACGCTGGCGACCGCTGTCGCCGGCAAGATCCTGCAGCGCGAGGTGAACAGCGCTGACCAGGGCCGGTTCGTCTCTGAGGCTCTCGCTGGCATGAAGAACTGAAGCGAGCGCCGCCAGGCATTCGGCACTGGGCACTCGCAAGACAGCCAGACACACCGCCCGCTCCGAGGCCATTAAGTCCCTTCGAGTTCCTGCATCCGAGGATCACATGCCCCTTATCGAATCACAGCCCGACGCCGTCGCCACCGTTTACGCCCAATCGCTGTTCAACCTCGCCTTCGCCACGGGCGGCCAGGCCGCGGTTGAGCAGACGCTCGAAGAGCTTGAGGGCCTGATGGAGCTGGCCCGCACGGACCGGCGGTTTAACGAGTTTCTTGCGAGCCGGATCATCGGCGTTGACAAGCGCTCCGACAGCATCGGGCGCATGCTGCTGGGGAAGATCAGCGAGAACACGGTTCGGTTCATCCAGGTGCTCAACGACAAGGGCCGCCTGCACGCGTTCCCCGCGGTGGTCGCGGCCTTTGACTCGATCGCC
>JAUXUZ010000562.1 GCA_030680655.1 Phycisphaerales bacterium | reverse complement strand
ACATCCTCTGCCTCCAGGAGGTCGAGTCCGAGGAGGCCGTCAGGTGGTTCCGCGACGGCTGGCTCAAGGGTCTCGGCTACGACCACATCGCCTCGATCGACGCCGGCGACCCCCGCGGCATCGAGCAGGCCGTCCTCTCGCGGTTCCCCATCAAAAACGCGAGAACCTACAACCACCAGAAGCTCGGCGGCAGCCAGCCCGACACGTGGGGCCGCGAGAACAACAAAGAGGCCGGCTCACCCTTTGAGTTCAAGCGCTCGCCGCTCCAGGTCACCGTCGAGATCCCCAACACCTCCGTCGCCGACCTGCTCAAGAAGGCGGGCAAGCCGGAAGCACGCGCAGAGAAGTACGAGCTCACCCTCTTCGTCGTGCACCTCAAGGCCGGGCGCGACTACGACCTCCAGCGCGGCGCTGAGGCCAAGGGCGTCGTCGGCCTCATCGACGTGCTCACCAAAGAGAACCCCAAGGCCAACGTGCTCGTGCTGGGTGACTTCAACGCCACGCTCAACCAGACCTCGATGAAGCCCTTCGACAACGCGAAGATCGCCAACATCTGGGCCGACCGCAACCCGCGCGACACCGCGACGATGACCCACACCACCGCCCGCTGCATCGACCACATCTACTACAACGCCAACATCGTGCCCGAGCTCGTCCTCTCCTCACGCTTCGTACTCGGCATGCCCGCCCGCGACGCCAAGGCCGACTACCGCACCACCCCGCCCCCCCCCGGCTACGCCTCCGACCATTACCCTGCGAGCATCGACCTGGTCCCGGTCGAAGCGGACGCCAAGGTCAATTGACAGGTCACCCACAACACCCCCTGAAAGAGGGTACCATGGGACGGCCTTCAGCCCCTCCGGCATCTTTCTGTGAAGCCGGGCAACCTTTGTCACCTAATCGTGCGTAAAGGATGAGTTCAGTCGTTCACTTCCCGTGTATTCTCGTCAATCATCTGCTACCCTTACTCCCGTGCCGGTATCGAGTGTTCTACCGCAACCGGCGACCGTGATCACTGTCCGTAAACTGGAGACGCCCATGGCCGGGTCAACGACGCGCAACCGCAGCGGATTCACGCTGATCGAACTGCTGGTGGTCATCGCCATCATCGCGCTGCTGGTGAGCATCCTGCTCCCCGCGCTCTCGGGCGCGCGCAACGAGGCGCGCAAGATCGCCGACCTGGTCAAGCTCAAGAACCTCGCCGGCGGCCTCCACGGCTACGCCGCCGACAACAAGGACTGGCTCCTCGGCTCACCGATGACCAGCGGCTTCGACTGCCTCCCCGCTGCAGCGCCCACCGACGGCGCGGGGTACACCAAGAGCTACTCCTCGCGATTCAACGGCAGCGCCACGCAGATCTACGACTGGATGGGTCCGATGGCCGAGTACTTCGGCTACGCCGGCCCAAACGCCATCGGTGACGGCAGCCAGAACGCGCGCGGCGAACGCCTCATGTGGCTGCGCGACCTCGAGCAGTTCCGCGACCCGCAGAACAACATCAAGTCGATCGTCTACTCCAGCGGCGGCGCGAGCAACGTGACCGACGGGCGCATGATCTCCTACAACATGTCCACCCAGTTCACGTCCACCACCCACAGCAGCCTCATCGGCACCGGGGCACGCCCCGAGACCGATCGCGGCGGGTACATCCCGCAGCTCAACCGCATCGGCTCGCACAAGGTCGCCCTCTACGGTGGCCACCGCTACGCAGACCAGCAGGTTGCACCCGACTTTGACTTCGGCATGACCGCCGGCTTCGGCGGAATGTTCCAGGATGTCGGCGGCTGGTACTACCAGGACGCGTCAAACTGCAGCAAGGGTCTCAACCGCGTCGCCGCGCCGGGCGAGGCGCTGCGTGCCGCGCACGTGGCCAACCCGGCCGTCATCAAAGATGCCCGCGTCTACGCCTTCCGCCACGGTCCCAAGAAGAGCCCGACCGACCCGAGCAGCAAGGGCGTGGTCGGCAACCTGGCGTTCTTCGACGGCTCGGGCGCTTCGATGAGCGACGAAGACGCGATCGAACCCGACCTCTGGTTCCCAACCGGCACCAAGATCCGCACCAACTCGCGGTTCTGGCTCACCGCCCGCACAAAGTGGGCGAACCGTTACAACACAGCAACGACCGCTACCCCCTACATCGTCCCGTAAGCCAAAGGCTCAACCACTATGGCTTCACACGGCAAGGGATCGCTCCTGAAGGGCATCGATGGGTCGCAGCCCGCTGCCGGAGCGGCAAAGTCTGCAGGCGCTAAGGGCTCATCGGCTGAGCGGAAGAACAAGATCGTCGCCATCGTCTGCGTTGTGCTGCTGCTGGCGCTGTCGGTGTTCATCGTCACCAGTTTCCTCGGCGGCGAAACCGCCGCCAGCACCTCCGAGGTCCGCGCGGTGATCGACTCCGAATCCGGAGAGCTGATCGAGAAGTTCAGGCTCCCCGAAGGAAAGTCGTTCCCCTACGTGAACCCTAAGACCGGGCGCAACACGCTCTACCTCGCCGAGCCGTGCTTCTGGGCGAAGGATGGCACCATCAAGGTGCACCCGACATGGGTGCTGCTCAACGAGTTTGCCGGCAAGTCGGGCCCGACGATCTGCCCCGACTGCGGCAAGCCGGTCAAGTCCCACAACCCATACCCGGTCATCCGGTAAGCGCCGCCGAGCCTCCGCTCGACCGTGAGCCTCGCCCTCCGCTCGAGTGAGTCGCTCGTGAGGGCCAGGCACCGCCGCGCTACGCTCTCTGACCACGGAGGGCTAACCGATGCCGCCACACGTCGACCGCGTGCTCAAATTCCTCGCCGATGAAGAGACCGCATCCCTGCAGCGACTTGACGAATGGCTGCGCATCCCCTCCATCAGCACCGACCCGCACTACGCCGTCGATTGCAAGCGCGCCGCCCAGTGGGCCGCCGACTACCTCAAAGACTGCGGCTTCGCCACTGAGGTCCTGCCAACCGGCACGGCCGACAAGCACGGGCACCCACTCGTCATGGCCCACTGCCCCGGCAGCCCCGACTACCGCGGCCCGCACGTGCTGTTCTACGGGCATTACGACGTGCAGCCGGTCGATCCGATCGACCTCTGGGAGAGCCCCCCCTTTGAGCCCGTGATCCGCGAGGGCAAGCCCGGCGGACCCGGCCGCCGCATCGTCGCCCGCGGCGCGGTAGACGACAAAGGGCAGGTGATGACCTTCCTCGAAGCCGTCCGCGCCTACCGGCACGTGACCGATCTGGTCGGCGGCGGCGTCAAGTTCACCGTCATGCTCGAGGGTGAGGAAGAGTCCGGCTCCACCAACCTCGAGCCCTTCGTCAAAGCACACCTAGCGAAGTTCAAAGACTGCGACGTCTGCCTCATCAGCGACACCGGCATGCTCGGGCGCGGTCAGCCCGCGATCACCTACGGCGTCCGTGGCCTCGCCTACACCGAGATCACCCTCCACGGCCCCAACCAGGACCTCCACAGCGGCCTCTGGGGCGGGCGCATGCTCAACCCCAACACCGCGCTGGTGCAGATCCTCAGCCAGCTCTGGGACAGTAACCGCCGCGTCACCATCCCCGGCTTCTACGAAGGTTGCCCAGAGCCCTCCGCCGATGAGCGCGCCGCATGGAGCAAGCTCGGCTTCAACTCCGCCGAGGCCCTCGCCAAGATCGGCCTCCCCCCCGCCGCGGACGTCGGCGAGGCCGGCTACACAGCGATGGAGCGCGAGTGGGCCCGGCCCACCGCGGAGATCAACGGCATCTACGGCGGATACACCGGCGCGGGCGCCAAGACGGTCATCCCCGCCCACGCAACAGCGAAAGTCAGCTTCCGCCTCGTTGCCGATCAGCAGCCCGACAAGACCGTGTCGCTCTTCTTCAACTGGCTCCGCGAGCGCACGCCCCCCGGCTTCTGCTGGGACCTCAAAGACCTCCACGGCGGCTTCCCCGCGACGCTTCCGACCGACTCGGTCCACCTGCAGGCCGCCCGGCGGGCGCTCAAACGCGCCGCCTCGGTCGATCCGGCGATGATCAAGAGCGGCGGCTCGATCCCGGTGGCGGGCATGCTCAAGAGCATGCTCGGCATCAGCACCATCTTCATGGGCTTCGGGCTCGACGACGACCGTGTCCATTCGCCCAACGAGAAGTTTGAGATCGACTGCTTCCGCCTCGGCGCACGCAGCCACGCCCTGCTCATCGACGAGCTCCGGGCGCTGCAGGACCGTTGAGGCCGTAGCCGCTCAGGCCGCGTGCCGCACGGGCAGGGCCTCTTCGACGACCTCGACATACTGGGGTGACCGGGTGCGACGTTCGGCCATCTCAGCCGCCTGGCGGGCGTACTCAGCGCGCAGCTCGGCCACGCGCTTGTAGAGGTCCACGCGCCGGGTGGCGTCCCGAAGGATCGACGCGAGGATATAGAGCGTCCCGAACACGGCCGCCGAAGCGATCACCGTGACCAGCGCCCAGGATTCGAGGGGAAGTCCGCCCATGGCACCTTACTTCGGTTGAAACAACCTCCGTCTTTGGTCCGTACACTGTGCCGCCTATGCCGCCGTCGCTCCCCCTCTACATCCAACCGCTCATCAGGGTGTTATCGGCCCTCGCGCTAACGCTCCTGCTTTGCACAGGTGCGCAGGCCCAGGACGGCGCGGGCGTCGACTTGAAGGTGCTGCAGTGGGGCGTCGGCGGCGCAGCGCGCCCCGGCGGCTGGATCGGCGTGCAGGTGCAGGTGACCGACCTCGGCCAGACTACCCGCGAAGTGCTCCTTGAACTGGCGATGCCCGACCCAGACGGCGACACCACGCTCTTCCAGGGCACCCTCGCCGTCGGCGGCGAGAAGAAGCCGACGTGGATCTACGCCCGCCTCCCCTTCAGCGCGGCCACGATGCAGGAGTTCATCGTCACCGCGCACACGGTGGCCGAACCGTCCTCCGCCCAGCGCGCAGCGGGCGTCACCAGTTCCGGCGAGCTGCTCGGCAGGGCCAAGTTCAACGTGCCAGCGCCGCTCGATGCGCGGGTCGGCCTCTTCGGCGTCGTGGGGCGCAACCTCGCCGGGCTCAGGAACTTCTCGACCGACGCGGGTTACAACAGCGGCTACGCACCCATGGCGCACGAACGTGTTGAACTCGTCGGCATGACCGTCTCCACGCTCCCCGACCGATGGATGGGCCTGAGCCAGATGGACTGCATCATCTGGACCGGTACCGGCCCCGACCTTGAGCCGACCGACCTCCCCGACGACCGCGCCCGCGCAATCCGCGAGTGGGTCATGCGCGGCGGGCACCTGGTCGTCGTGCTCCCCGCCGTCGGGCAGACGTGGACAAACCCAGCCCAACCCCTCGCCGACATTTTCCCCAGGGTCAGCGTCCAGCGCCTCGAGAACGTCGACCTCAACCCCTACCGCCCGCTGCTGACAGACAATGACACCGCCCTGCCGACCTCCGCCGTTGTACAGGTGCTCGAGCCGCTCCCCGGCGCAAAGCCCGGTGAGGCCACGCGCATCCTCGCCGGCCCCGACGGAAGGTCGATCGTCACCAGCCGCACCGTCGGCTGCGGCACAGTCACGGTGATCGGCCTCGACGTCGCGAGCCAGACGCTCAACGCCCTTAACGCCGTGAAGCCCGACGTCTTCTGGAACCGCGTCCTGGGCCGGCGCGGCCGCCTGATCAGCGATGCGGAGGTCGCCAAGAGCCGCGAGCCCGGCTTCAAGGGCCCCAAGAACTTCACCAAACGCCAGCAGCGTGCGCTCGACCAGGACATCCCTGGCCTGATCAACAAGACGGGCCAGGCGTTCGCCGGCGTGATGCTCGCGTTCGTGCTCTTCGCCCTCTACTGGGTCGCCGCCGGCCCGCTGGGGTTCTGGTACGCCAGGAAGAAAGAGGCCGCTCGGCACGCGTGGGTCAGCTTCGTCGCCGTCGGGCTTGCTTTCACCGCCGTCGCCTGGGGCGGGGCGACGCTGCTCAAGCCGGGCAAGGCCGATGCGCAGCACCTGACGATCATCGACCACGTCTACGGTCAGGACACCGAACGCGCCAAGGTCTGGATGAGCGTCCTCCTCCCGCGCTTCGGCATGATGGAAGTCGGCATCGGCAACCCCACCGCCGCCGCCGACCCCAAGAACCCCATCTTCAACACGCTCGCCCCGTGGGACGCCGCCCCAAGCGAACTCGCTGCCGCAACCTCATCATCGTTCGCCGACTCGCAGGCCTACGGCGAAAACGGGCGTGCGCCGCACAAGGTGCTGACCCCCGCGCGCTCCACCACGAAGAACTACGTCGGCGAGTGGCTCGGCGGTCCGGTGTGGAAGATGCCCCTCCCCTACAGCGACGACGGCGCAGACGCCGGCGCCCTCACCCTCACGCCCGATGAAACGCCGCGCGGCTGGCGCGTGGGGGGCACCCTTAAGCACGAACTCCCCACAAGCCTGAAAGACATCTACGTGCTGGTGATCCGCGGCCAGCGCCCAGTCCGCGCCCAGGAGAGCTACATCGGCCAGCTGCAGACCGACGGCAGCTACTACCAGCTCGCCGAGTGGAAACCCGGTGATGTGCTGGCGATAGACCCACCCGGACAACCCTGGTACCCCCTATCAACGCCCGGGCGCACCAGCAGCCTGCTCACAGACCTCGTCGGCCAGGTGAGCGACAACTACGACCCGATGGCTTTTAACCCCAGCGGCACCCGCTCAACGACCGGCGGCGGCAACCAACCTGTCTATTCGCCCACGTCGGTCTCACAGCGCCTGACGGCCCTCTCGCTCTACGGCGTGCTCGAGCCCCCCGATGCACGCAGCGACAACCGCCAGGTGCTCGCCCAGAGAGCAGACGTCCACCGCTTCGACCTCTCCAAGTGGTTCACACGCCCGTGCGTGATCGTCATCGGCCAGATGGAGAACGCCCCCTCCCCCGTGCCGCTGACCCTCAGCGGTGAACCGATGGGCACCACCGGCCGCACCGTGGTGCGGTGGATCTACCCGCTGCCCGACAACCCGCCGAGGTTCACCGGGAACTGAACCGATCGACAACCGTTTGAAACGTGCGTGCAAGAGGACGCAGCCCCAGCAGGACCGGAGTGTGCAAGCGTGCCGATGATCGAGACGATCAACCTGACCAAGAAGTACGGTGACTTCACTGCGCTTGACAACCTCAACCTGGCCATCAACCAGGGCGACTGCTTCGGCTTCATCGGCCCAAACGGCGCCGGCAAGACCACCACCATCAAGATCCTCGCCACGCTCCTTAAGCCCAGCAGCGGCCAGGCGATGATCGACGGGCTCACCGTCGGCTACCAGAACCGCCAGATCCGACCGATCATCGGCTACGTGCCCGACTTCATGGGCGCCTACACCGACATGGTCGTCGTCGAGTACCTTGAGTTCTTCGCCGCCTGCTACAGCATCCACGGCAAGAAGCGCAAGCAGGTGGTGCAGGATGTCCTCGACCTGACCGACCTCAACTACAAGGCCACCGCCGAGGTCAACAGCCTCTCGCGCGGCATGCAGCAGCGCCTCAGCGTCGCCCGCGTCCTGCTCCACGACCCCAAGGTGCTGCTGATGGACGAGCCCGCCAGCGGCCTCGACCCGCGTGCCCGCGTCGAGATGCGCGAGCTGCTCAAAGAACTCAAACGCATGGGCAAGACCATCGTCATCTCCAGCCACATCCTCCCCGAACTCGCCGAGATGTGCAACACCGTCGGCATTATTGAGCGCGGCCAGCTCCTCTTCTCCGGCGGCGTCGCCGAGGCCGTCAAGCGGGCCAAGATGGGCCAGGTGGTGCAAGTCGCCGTCACCGGCCGCCACCAGCAGGCCGCGGAACTGCTCAGCAAGCTGCCAGGCGTCACCAGGGTGCAGATCAACGAGGGGCAGGGCCCGCAGATGGGCGGCGTCACCCTCCCGCTGATCCAGGTCAACTTCGACGGCATGGCCCCCGGCTCCAGCGGCACCGGCCCCGCCGCCAACGGCGCCGCCCGCCAGGACCTCTCCGACATCCCCAACATCCTCATCAACAACGGCTTCCGCCTCGCTCAGTTTACCGAAGAGGCCGTCAACCTCGAGACCGCCTTCATGCGCCTCACCAAGGGGCTGGTGCAGTAAGACCAGTTTGCGCGGGCGGTGCTGAAAAGAAAAACGGGCCCCAGCGCGTCGAAGCGCCGGAGCCCGTAAGGGATGACAGAATCGGCCGCGACCCTGGGCCAATCAGCAGCCGGTGAAGAACCAGTCGATGAAGACAATGAAGTCGTTGTTGTCAAACTGGCCGTCCGAGCCGGGGACGCCGCCGGTGGCGCCGATGTCCGCCGACGCGTTCCCGGCGAAGAACCGGTCGATGTAGACGATGAAGTCGTTGTTGTTGAGCAGGCCGTCAAACCCGGCCGCCGCGCCCGTCCTGCCAATATCGGCCGGTCCGCACTGGACCACCGGGGGCGTCGAGAGGTTCATCACCACCGAGACCGTGCCGGCATCGCGGTTGGTCACGACCGCGTCGAGCGAGACGTTGCCGTCGAGCCTCCCCAGTGAGAGGTGGTCGGCACCGGCGCCAACCTGCGTCAGCGGCTGCACCACCGCGAAGCCGCCCGAGCCGTTGTTGCCAAGCAACGCCAGCGTTGATGAGTCCTGGTTCACCACGGCGATGTCGTTGTCACCGTCCATGTCCAAGTCCGCGATCGCCAGCGCACCGCCGTTCTGACCGAACGTGGATACGCTGGTCGGCCCGGTAAACGTCCCGTTGCCGCTGTTGAGGAAGATCGAAACAAAGCTGAGCCCGAGGCTCGCGTCGCCGGTGGTGACGGCAATGTCGATGTCGCCGTCGCCGTCGAGGTCGCCGGTGGCAACCCCGTCGGGCTTGACCACGCCGCCGACGCTGTAGTTCGTCGCGGGCCCGAAGCCGCCGCTGCCGTTGTTGAGCCGCACCGAGACTGTGGCATCGTCGTGGTTCGTCACGACCATGTCGTTGAACGCGTCGGCGTTGAAGCGGCCAAAGGCGACCGCCCGCGGTTCGTTGCCCGTGGGCTGCGTGGCACCGCTGAGCACACCGCCCGTGTTGGCAATGAGCATCATCGTGTTGTCGTTGCGGTTTACGAGGGCAAAGTCAGGAACCCCGTCGCCGTTGAGGTCGGTGACGACCAGCCCCTGGGCCCGATCGCCCACCGCCAACGAAGCTCCGGCGGTAAAGGCGCCCAGGCCGTTGTTGAGGTAAACACGCGCGGTCTGCGCGTTCCTGAGCACAACCAGCAAGTCGGCGTCACCGTCGCCGTCGACGTCGGCACTGACAACGCTGTCGGCGCCCGTCCCCGCGCCGGTCAGGATGTTCACCGGCGCACCGTTGAACTGCCCGGCCACGTTGAAGAAGATCGAGACCTTGTCCGGGTTGTCAGTCGTCACGGCGATGTCGATATCGCCGTCGCCGTCAAAGTCCGCGAGCGTGCTGACGCTCGGCTGAGTCGGCGTGGCGTAGTTGGTCGCCGGCCCGAAGTTCGGTGCCGCGAACGCGCCGCCTGTGGCGAGCGCAACCAGCGTGAGTGTGCCCATGGGGCGAAGTGGAGCTGAGTGTGACATGGTGTTCTCCTTGAGTCTGGTGAGGAATGTTCGGCGAAAAGCCACAACGACCAGCCGCCACATGCACATGCGGCAACCGGCTCCACGGTCTGTCACGAATGTTTCAGTTGATGGGCGCACGCGTCCGCGACGCCCACCGATCAATCCTCGAACTTCACGCTCGCCCCCAGCGTCTTCGCCGCGTCGGCGATCGGCTTGTCGAACGCTATGCGGCTGTCAGACTCAAGCTTGCGGGCCAGCCCCGCCATCAGCAGCTTGTCCTTGATCCCGCCGCCCGTCGGCATCGTCATGTGCCCCTTCACGCGGCACGACGTCGCATCCACCACCGTTACGTCAAAGGTCGTCTGCGGCCCCATCGGCTTCCCCGCCACCATCGTCCGGATCACCAGCCGGTCCGGCCGCCCGGACTTGTCCACATCGATCGTGATCTTCTCAAGCTGCGCATCGATGTCCGCCCCCCTCTTCGCCAGCGGCGCGAGCACCGAGCGGATGTTCTCGATGCTCTCAGGGCTCAGCGTCGCCCCGGCCGTGGTCACTTTCTTGCCCAGCATGTCATAAAACGCCGGTCCGGGTGCCCCGATAAGGGCCGTGCGGCTGGGACCATCCTTTTTCTTGAACAGATCGAACACGCCCATGCATCTATCTCCAGGAAGCGATCGGTTCCCATTCGGGAAACACCGCCCGCGAACACCCGGCGGCTTCGCCGGACTGGTGGAAAGGTACGCCGGTGGCGGTTCGCCACCGAAGCCGCCTTCTGCATCGCGCGGGCGCAAGCGGTCTAGTGTTCGGTGATTCGTGAACGGAGGCCTCGAAATGGCGATTCTGCAACGCTCGTGGAAGGTCGGATTTCTGGTTGTCGCTGCGGCGGGTGCTGTCAGCGGAGGGGTGCTGATGGCCGATGAACAGCCAAAGGCGGGCGGAGGGACGGGCGCGGGGGCTGCAGGTCCAATCAGCGTCCCCAAGACCGAGAAACGACCGGTCGAAGAGACCATCTTCGGACGCAAGCTCATCGACAACTACCGCTGGCTCGAGGGTGACAACACCGACGAAAAGGCCATGGGCAAGCGCACCACCGAGGTCGATGCCTGGACCGAGGCCCAGAACAACTACACCCGCAGCGTGCTCGACAACCTCCCCGGGCGCAAGGCGCTCGAAGAGAAGCTCCGCCCCCTGATGGAAGTGGGCACCGTCTCGGCGCCCGCCATGCGCGGCGAGTGGTACTTCTACACCAAGCGCGAGGGGAGCGCCAACCAGCCCACGATCTACGCCCGCCACAAGTCGCACGACAAGGCCAAGGTGCTCTTCGACCCCGCCCAGTTCGACCCCACCGGCCTCACCGCCATCGGCGGCATGTCCCCCTCACAGGACGGCAAGTACCTCGCCGTCGGCCTCTACAAGGCCGGCGACGAGAACACCACCGTCTACATCATCGACACCAACACCGGCATGTGGCTCCCCGACCAGATCGAGGGCAAGGCGAGCGTTACCGAGTGGCTCCCCGGCAACAAGGGCTTCTTCTACGAGCGTCTCGGCGACATCAACAACCCCTACTCAGCCCAGATCCGCATGCACATCCTGGGCTCCAACCCCAAGGGTGACCCGCTGCTCTTCCGCCAGTTCACAATCGCCGAAAACAAAGAACTCGCCACGACCTGGGGGCCCGGCGCGTACTTCAGCAAGGACGCCCGCTGGATGGTCCTCAATTACTGGACCGGCGGCTCATCGCAGGACATCTGGTGCGTCGACCTGAAGGAGAACACCTGGGGCACGCCGGTCAACGACGCCCGCAAGGTCATCAAGGTCGGCGCTCCGAACAAGTTCAGCGGCGAGATCCACGGTGACACCTTCTACATGCTCACCGACTACAAGGCCCCGCGCAACCAGATCGTCGCCGTCAATCTCAACCATCCCGAAGAGGAGAACTGGAAGGTCGTGGTCTCCGAGTCCAAGGATGCCACCCTCAAGGGCTTCGGCCTCGCCAAGGGCATGATCGTCGCCAGTTACGAGGAAAAGGCCTCTACGCGCATCCGGACGTTCGCGATGGATGGCACACCCGGCACTGAGGTGCGTCTCCCCGGCATCGGCACCGCCGGCATCAGCACCGAGGACGACCGCACAGAGGCGTTCCTCTCCTTCACCAGCTTCAACTACCCGCCCACGATCTTCAAGATCGATCTCGCCAACGCCGGCGCCGAGCCGACCGTCTGGGAGAAGCCCGCCGTCCCCGTTGACCCCTCGACCGTTGAGGTCAACCAGGTCACCTACAGCAGCAAGGACGGCACCCCCGTCACCATGTTCCTCGTCCACAAGAAGGGCCTCAAGCTCGACGGCAACAACCCGACCCTCCTCAACGCCTACGGCGGCTTCGACATCTCGATGACGCCCAACTTCTCCGCCACGCTCTTCCAGTGGCTCGACGCCGGCGGCGTCTACGCGCTCCCCAACCTGCGCGGCGGCGGCGAATACGGCAAGACCTGGCACGAGGCGGGCATGCTCGGCAGCAAGCAGAACGTCTTCGACGACATGATCGCCGCCGCCGAGTGGCTCATCGCCAACAAGTACACGAGCCCCAAGAGGCTCGCCACCAGCGGCGGCAGCAACGGCGGCCTGCTCATGGGCGCGATGATGACCCAGCGCCCCGAGCTGTTCAACGCCATCATCTGCGCTGTGCCCCTGCTCGACATGGTGCGGTTCCAGAACTTCCTCATGGCCCGCTACTGGGTCGGTGAGTACGGCACCGCCGAGAAAGAGGCCGACTTCGGCTGGATCATCAAGTACTCGCCCTACCAGAACATCAAGCCCAACCAGCCCTACCCGGCCATCCTCTTCACCGCCGGCGAGAACGACACCCGCGTCCACGCCCTCCACGCCCGCAAGATGGCCGCCGCTATGCAGGCCGCAACCTCCAGCGACCCCAAGCAGAAGCCCGTCCTCCTGTGGGTTGACCGCGAAGGCGGGCACGGCCAGGGCAAGCCCCTCAACCTCCGCATCCGCGATGCCGCCGACCAGCGCATCTTCCTCATGTGGCAGCTCGGCATGCTCGACAACAAGTAGAGCGCCTCCCACGAGCCCCGCCTCCTACGAGCCCTGTGCGGCAGCACAGGGACAGCAGTGGCAAATCGCCTACCCCTCGCAGCAACGACAACGTTAAAGCCGCGAAACCACCAAGCCCCGGGGCCCAGCCCGGAGCTTGTTTCATAGCAGCGAAGTGTCCGGCCACAGCAGCGCCGTCTGCGGGTACGCAACCCCGTCAAGCGTGATCGGGGCCTCAGCGATCGGTGCCGCACCGCGCCGCTTGTACCACTCCAGCGCCCGCGTGTTCCCCGTCAGCACCCACACGCACATCGCGCGGTGGCCCGCCCTCGCCATCTCTCCCGCTGTGGCGGAGAGCAGCGCCGCCCCAACGCCCGCGCCAAACCGCCGGGGCAGCACGTAGATCGCGTACAACTCGGCCGTCGCGCACGCCGCAAACCCCTCCGGCAGCGGATCGCCCGTGGGCGAACTCGCCCGCGTCGGCCCCGCCCGGCTGAACCCGACGACCTCACCGTCGATCTCAGCAGCGAGGTAGCTCTGCCCTTCCACCGGCCGTTCAAGCCGCGGCCGCGCGTACGACTCAAACCCGCCAACCGAGAGCGTGTCGAGGAACGAGTCGGCCATGACCCCGCGGTACGCGGCCATCCAGCTCTCGTAGTGCACGCGTGCAAGGGCCTCGCAGTCGGCCAGCGTTGCCGGGCGGATGATCAGCGATTCAGCGGCCATGCCACCAGCATACCACCGTCCCGTTCGCCCGTGCACCCCAAGCCTCCCCGCCGGCCAATGATCCACCCGCCACGCATCGAACCGGAGCCCCCAGTGCGATCGACCAAGCCCGCCGTCAGCTTCATCTTCATCACGCTGCTGCTGGATGTCATCGGCTTCGGTCTGTTGATCCCCGTCGCCCCCAAGCTGGTCATGCACCTGCTCGACACCACCGACGAGGCAAACGCCGCGCCCTACTACGGGTTCCTCGCCGCGACCTACGCGATCATGCAGTTCGTCTTCACGCCCACCCTCGGTGCGCTCTCGGACCACTTCGGCCGGAGGCCCGTCCTGCTGGTGTCGATCTTCGGTTCGGGCATCGACTACTTCGCCATGGCGCTGGCGCCCAACCTCTGGTTCCTCTTCATCACCCGCGCCATCAACGGCCTCACCGGCGCATCCATGACCGTCTGCAGCGCCTACATCGCCGACGTGACCCCCCCGGAGAAGCGTGCCGCGGGCTTCGGTATGCTCGGCGCGGCCTTCGGCATCGGCTTCATCCTCGGGCCGCTGATGGGCGGCTATCTCGGCGGCATCAACACCCACCTCCCCTTCTACGCCGCGGGAGTCCTCTCGCTGGCGAACTGGCTCTACGGCTACTTCGTCCTCCCCGAGTCGCTGCCCGTAGAACGGCGCTCGCGTGTCAGCCTGGCCAAGGCGAACCCGATCGCCGTCGCCGCCGGCATCGCCAAGTACCCGCAGGTCGTCCGTCTGGCCGCCTCGATGTTCTTCCTCAACGTCGCCATGTTCGGCCTGCAGGCCACGTGGGTGCTCTACACCGCGCACCGGTACCAATGGACCGAGTTCCAGACCGGGCTCTCCCTCGCGTTCGTCGGATTGGGTGCCGCGGTCGTGCAGGGCGGGCTGGCACGAAAGATCATCCCGGCCCTTGGTGAAAAGCGCTC
>JAUXUZ010000554.1 GCA_030680655.1 Phycisphaerales bacterium | reverse complement strand
TGAAGGGTCTTTTCGGGTTCGTTGCTCATGCTGGCCTCGGCGTGCGTCGCGTGGGAAGAGTGATGGGTGCGTGTTCAAAGCCGACTGGACGAAGAAACCCGCGGAGGCGGCAGAGCCGATTCTCCGCGGGCAAGGGATGCTAGCCGATCTGCGTGCGGTGTGGCAGGGGACGGGTTCAATCTCCATCCCGGACAAAGACCTGTTCGCGAGTCGGTATTGGTCGCGCACGCAGCGGATCGAGCGTTTCATGGACATGTTCGATCCTCAGACCCTGGTAGTTCCATGGGAATCCGCAAGAGGAAATGGCTTGGCATTCGGCCCGCAGCACCGCACTCCGCACCAATGAAAAGCCCCGACCATAGGGCCGGGGCTTGGGGTTTCAGCAGTGCGGTGCTTCGATCAGGAGTGCTGCATGAGCAGCTGCTCGAGCGTGGGGGCCTTGCCCTCGGGGTTCGAGTTGGCGGCCGCCTCGAGCGCCTCGCGCAGGGCCTTGTTGCCCAGGAAGTTGCTCTCCAGGTTCAGGCGGATCTTCTCCATGGCCTTGTTCTGGATCTGGCGGACGCGCTCCTTGGTCACACCGATGATCTGGCCCACCTGCTCCAGCGTCATCGGCTTGTCGATCTCGCCGCTCTCGAGGCCGAAGCGGTGCTCGATCACGGTGCGCTCGACGTCGGTGAGGTCGGCGCGGTTGTCGAGCACGATGCGCTTGACCTCTTCCGCGGCGTCCTTCTCGAACGTGGCCCGCTTGGTCTCGAGGAAGTTGGACTTCTCGAGCTTGGGGTCAAAGTCGGTCGGGAAGCGCTGGCGGTACTTGCTCAGCTTCATGCCCTGACGCGAGAAGGCCTTGAGGATGGCGCGGCAGGCGTAGGTGCTGAACTTGTAGCCACGGCCGGCGTCGAACTTGTCGACGGCGCGGAGCAGGGCCATGTTGCCCTCGCTGACGAGGTCTGCGAAGTCGACCTCGCTCATGCGGGTGCGCTTGGCCATCGCCAGCACCAGCGCGAGGTTGGTGTTGGCGATCTGCTCGCGGATGAGGTCGCTCTTGCGGTACCAGCGGAGGATCATGTCGGCCTGCTCGGGCGACGGCTTGCGCGCATCGGTGGCCCAGACGTCGCGCTGGATCGTCCAGATCTTGTAGCGCGCGAAGTTGAACTGGTGGAAGAGGACCTTCTCCTGCGCGCCGGTGAGGATCACCTGCTGCGCGGTCTTGATCGTGCGCGTGCGACCCGAAAGGTCGTCCATCACCGGGTGGTACCAGGAGGTGTCCGGCTTGGGGATCTCGGGCGCCTGGTCGTAGATCTTCTCGTTGGCCTCGTCTTCGTAGAAGGCGGGGCTGTCGATGAAGTCCTGCTCCTGGGCGAGGAGGCTGTTGAGGAGCTCCTCGTCGGCCTTGTTCAGGGCGCGGCGCACCTTGCGCGGCGCGAGGACCGGCGCGGGCTCGGCTTTGGCGGCGACCCCCTTTTTGCCCTTGGCCGTCTTGGCCTTGGGCGCGGCGGGCGCGGTCGACTCCACAATCTCGACGCGGTTGCGCCGGCGGTGCTGGTCGAGCGGGCTGGGAGTAGGGGCGTTCATGAGAAGACTCGGTGACATTCTTTGATACCTCCACGTCGGCGTTTCGCTGCCGACGAAAAGGCGAGTTTGAGGTCCTCGCGTCGCACTGGTGACTCGTCGCTCGGGCTCTGGTCCCGATTGGCTGGTCCTGGTGCGGTGCTGGTGCGGACTGAGTGCGTGCGAACGATACAGATCAATACGTTTTGGACCGCCCGTTGGTGCGTGCGGTTTCATCGACTCCGAACATTCTCGCGGCCGTCCGCGAGGTAAAATACCCGATCCTCGTCTACTGTCGAGACTCTTCCTCTCCGGATCAACTGTGCACCGGAGCGGGGAGTTATCCACACACCATTTCAAGGGGTGCGGACCATCTAGCAACGTGGGATTCAGTGGCTGCCAAACTACAGCCCCACGCCCCCCAAGAACCTCCCCCTGATTTTCACTGCAGGACCGATTATCGCAGATGAAGCCCGAATAGATGCTGATTCTGATCAAAGACTTGTTGTTTTTGCGGTTTGTTTGGTATATGGTAGGATATTTGTAGCCGCTTACAACCTGACGGGAGCCTCGGGGTTCTCACAACCCCTAAGGGCCAGCATACTTTCTACAATCTACACGAGACTGGCGGTCAAGACCACCTCGAACGCCTTAAGGGCGAGCGATTGAGTAAGTCGCCCCAGCAAGAACTGCGTGTCCGGGGCCGTCAGCGAGGGTTACTTCACCGGTTATCCTCCATACCCTGTCGATCTCCCCCTGATTCTGGCGGTCCAGGAACCTGTCTGGTGCGTCGAATCAGCATCCCCTGTTTGGAGCCCCACATGCCTTTTACCATCCCCACACTGCCGTACGCGTTCAGCGCACTTGAGCCGGTCATCGATACCCAGACGATGGAGATCCACACCCAGAAGCACCACGGTGCCTACGTGGCCAACGCCAACAAGGCCCTCGAGGGGACCAAGTGGGCGGACATGCCGGCAGAATCGGTGCTTGCCCAACTTGCCGACCTGCCCGAGGACAAGCGTGGGCCGGTGCGGAACAACCTTGGCGGGCACCTGAACCACTCGATGTTCTGGCAGCTGATGGCCCCCCCCGGCAGCGGCGGCGGTGCAGCCCCCACCGGCGAACTTGCGGCCGCGATCGAAGCAGCCTTCGGCAGCTTCGACGCGTTCAAGGGCCAGTTCGCCGCGGCATGTATGGGCCGCTTCGGTTCTGGATGGTCGTGGCTCTGCTGGGACCGGGATTCCAAGAAGCTGTCAATCTGCAGCACGGCCAACCAGGACAACCCCGTGATGGGCAAGGCCATCGCCGGGTGCGGCGGTGCCCCGATTCTTGGGTTGGACGTCTGGGAGCACGCGTACTACCTCAACTACCAGAACCGCCGCGCAGACTACGTGGCGGCCTGGTGGGGCGTTGTGAACTGGGCGCAGGTGGCGAAGAACTTCGCCGCCGCCAACAAGTGATCGGATCGTTCCCGCGATTGCACACAGCCGCCGGGCATCGGTTGCCCGGGGGTATTTGCTGTGCGGAGGCGGTCCCGCAACCCCTTGTGCCATCGGGGTTTGAGGGAACCGCCCGCAGGGAATCAACGAACGCAAGCGGCGGGCCAAAGCGGTATGCTTTACCGCTCGGCCGGTCGATGGGCCGCCCGCAGGTATTGGCACAGGAGTCTGTATGACGCAGTTGATGATCCCGGGCATGTTGAGCGATGGGGGCCCGATGAGCATGCTCGGAGGCTCTTGGACGCTGGGCGAGGCGTTCCTGCTGGTGTCGTTTTGGAAGCCGCTGATCCTGCTGGCGACCCTCTGCGCCTGGGGGTGGTTCGTTTCCAACGTTTACGACAAGCACGCGGCACGGTTCTTCCTGCCGCGCGAGCAGTGGAACGTCTTCCACCTGTGCATGGCGACGCTGGCGGTGGTGCTGGCGGTGATGATGCCCATCCACGGCGAGCTCTCGTTCTGGATCGGGTGGGTCGTGATGGTGGCTGTGCTGGCGGTCGACGTGGTCGCGTACGCGGTGGTGGCCAACAAGGACGACCGCGTGCCCGAGGCGTTCCACATCAACGCGAGCATCTTCGGGAAGATGGGCGAGAAGAAGGACAAAAAGGAAAAGGTCGACAAGAAGGCCGTCAAGGTGCTGCTGGCGATCAAGGGAGCCGACGGCCGCGCGGTCCCGGCACCGCAGGCCGAATCGCCCGAGGCGGAGCTGCGGGCCGTGGCCGAGTCGGTGTACATGAAGGCGATCGAGGGCCGTGCCTCGCAGGTTGAGATCGGACCGATGGGCCAGCAGTACGGCTCGACGATGCTCGTTGACGGCCTGCCGATCAAGGGAGACATCTGGGAGCCGGCCGTGGCCGTGCGGCTAATGGACTTCTGGAAGTCGGTCGCGAAGCTCGACCTTGCCGACCGGCGCAAGAAGCTGTCGGCGATGATCGACGTTGAGCTTGGGCAGGCGAAGAAGAAGGTAAAGGTGACCAGCCAGGGCGTGCCCAGCGGCATGAAGCTATCGCTGCTGTTTGACCCTGAGGGCTCGGTGCGCCGAGCGGCGGATGCGGTGGGCTTCCTGCCCGAGCAGTACGAGGCGATGAAGGAGCTCACGTCAACCACCTCGGGCCTTGTGCTCGTTGCGACGCCTCCCGACGGCGGGCGGACCACGCTGTTCTACAGCGTGCTGTCGATGCACGACGCCTACACCCACACCGTGCAGACGGTTGAGCTTGAGCCGCAGCTGACGCTGGAGGGCGCCAAGCACCAGGCGTTCGACTCGTCGGTGGAAGGAACGGACTTTGCCACGCTCGTGCGGTCGATGCTGCGGCGCGACCCCAACGTGCTGGGCGTGTCGGACATCCCCGACGCGGCGACGGCGAAGAACGTGGCGACCGCCGACTTCTCGCGCACGCGGGTGTACGTGGCCGTGCGCGCCAACACCGCGATGGAGGCGCTGGAGGGCTGGACGAAGGCCGTCGGCGACGCCGAGCTTGCGACCAAGCACCTGCAGGGAGTGGTCGCCGGCCGGCTGCTGCGCAAGCTGTGCGTCAACTGCCGCGTGCCGTACGCCGCATCGCCCGACATGCTGAAGAAGCTGGGTGTGCCCGAGGGCAAGGGCGTGCAGCTGTTCAAGAAGGGTGGGCAGGTGCTCATCAAGAACAAGCCCGAGGTCTGCCCGGTCTGCAGCGGCGGCGGGTACATCGGCCAGGAGGGCATCTTCGAGGTGCTCACCTTCGGCGATGACGAGCGTGCCCTCGCGGCGGAGAGCAACTTCGTTGGCGTAAAGGCCTCGCTGAAGAAGCGCCAGACGCCCTCGCTGCAGCAGGCGGCTATCCGCAAGGCTGTCGAGGGATCAACGAGTGTAGAAGAAGTGATGCGCGTGACCGCCCCGGCCCCCGCGGCCGCGAAGGCCTGAGCGCGGAGCGATCGATCCCCGTTTGCGGGCCGTGCCCGCTTGTCCTGTCTGAACCGAAGGCCGCCGACTGTGCGGAGAGCAACCCATGATGGTTTCGAATCTGATCGCGATCCTGCTGCTGGTGCTGGTCGGCTACGTGTGGTCAGCGCGGGGCTTCTTCTCCTCGCTGCTGAACCTGCTGGTGACGCTCGCGGCGGGCGCTGTCGCCTTTGCGCTGTGGGAAACGGTCGCGATGGCGATCGTCAAGGGCGTTGCGAGCGACAACCGCTTCCTGCTAGATATCGCCTGGGGCGGGAGCCTGATCACGATCTTCGTGGTGGCCCTGGCGGCGATCAGCCTGATCGTCAACGCGGTGGTGCGGGCGAACATCAAGGTTCCCAAGGGCGTTGACTGGATCGGCGGCGCTGTCTGCGGCCTGGGGGCGGGGCTCATCGTTTCGGGCATGACGTTCATCGGCACCAGCCAGCTCCGCACGGCCGAGATCGACAACCTGATGCAGTACCAGCCGGTGGATTACGACAACAACGGCTACCTGGTGCGCAGCCAGCTGTGGGTGCCCGTTGATACCTGGACCGCCGGCTTGTACAGCTTCTGGTCCGAGCGTTCGATGCGCGAGACCTTCGGGGGCGGCAAGACGATGGCCGCGTGGCGTCCGCACGTGGCCGACGAGGGGCACCTGCTGCGCATCGCCGAGACCGACGTGCTGCTGCGCTACAGCCTGAGTGAGAAGGACATCGACTTCGTCGGGCGCTACACCGTGGGGCTCGAGCAGCTCCCCGCCAGCAAGCGCCCCAAGGACTACAAGCCGCCGACGCTGAAGGACCTGGTCGGCGTGGACCGCAAGCCCGTCGCGATGACCGACGGCACCATGATCGACGGGCAGGCGTACGTTGAGGGGTTCCTGGTGAACTTCCACTCGACGGCCAAGGAGAAGGGCGGCCAGGTCGCCATCGGCGCCGGCAGCGCAACGCTGGTGGTCCGCAACCAGTCGGACACGAAGTCGCTCGCGCTGCAGCCGATCGCGGTCGTCAGCCAGGCCAAGGGGAGCTCACGCGAGATCGGGCGCTGGCGCTTCGACACGCGGAACTTTTTCGTCGGCTCGGTCGGCGGCCAGTCGGATGCGCCGATGGCGTTTGAGTTCCTTGTGCCCAACAACAATGCCAACGACCCGGACCAGGTCTGGCGCCCGCTGGCGCTCTACGTGCGCGGTGTGCGGTTTGACCTCACTGCGGGTAATCCCGAAGCGCCGAATGAGACGGTCAAGTCAGCGTTGACGTTCTGGACGCCGGAAGACCGTGACGACGCGGTGGACAGCCGCTCGTTGTTTGAGCTTGTTGAGGCCAACCGCCCAGAGAATACCAAGGGCTCCAACATCAAGATCGACAAGAACGACCCCAACCGTGCCCTGCGCATGGTCAACCGCATCCCCGACAACATCACCCTCAACGGCGGCGAATTGAGCGGCGTTGAACTGACCAAGGGTCAGCAGATCATCAACTGCCTCGATCTGCGGCTGCAGGCGAAGTTCCTCGCGGGCAACGACGTCGATCGCTCGCTGCGTGTTGAAGAGTTTCAGCCCGGCCCTGGCACGGCGGTGATCAGCATCAACGTGAGCCGCGACCTGGGCAAGTGGAGCGCCACCGAGCCGGAGTCGACCGGGGCGGTTGGCTCGCCGACGATCGTTGACAGCCTGGGCCAGCGCTACGAGGCCATCGGCTACGTCTACCGCGACCGCAACGAGGTGCGCATCCGCTTCACGCCCGGCCAGCCGCTGGCGGGCCTGGGCGATGCGCCCGCCATCTCCCGCTCGCGTGACGACCAGAAGCTCTTCCTGATCTTCCGGATCGCCTCGGGCGTGAAGCTCAAACAGTACTCGATCGGCACCACGGGCATCGTTGACATCCAGAGCGACGAAGAGACGCCGACACAGACGAACAAGTAGGCCGGCCGACACGGCTCTGACCATGCACCCAGGGCCCGGCTCACGCCGGGCCTTTT
>JAUXUZ010000547.1 GCA_030680655.1 Phycisphaerales bacterium | reverse complement strand
CGTCGCGCCGCCGAGGCTGATCTGCCAGCGGTAATTGACCAGCGTGTGAAGGCCGAACGCCGGTCCGGCGCCGCCGGGAGAGACGCCCGCGGCCCGCGCAACGGGCGATTCGGGCGAATCGATGCGCAGCCGAACGCCCAGGCGCGCTGTCGGTGAATCCCACCACGCCGGGGCGAGCACGCCGAAGCCCTGCTCCAGCAGCAGCTGGCGGTGCTCGCGGAGGAACTCGTACGCCTGCGCGGTGCCGAGGGCGAGTTCGGCCGGCTCCGACTTGCGGAGCGCCTCTTCGAGCGGCCGGTAGACTCGGGCGGCACGGCCGAGCTCGGCCAGGAGCAACTCCTGCGGCTGGTCGACGCGCTTTCCGCTTACCATGGCGCCGTCGGTCGGCAGCACCCACAAGTCCGCGGCGCTGATCGTGACCGCCGGCGACTCGATTGACTGCAGGTGGAACGTGAGGTTCCACTTGAGGGCGTCGGCGGGGGCGAGCATCGTCTGGCTCGCGGGCACATCGATCGGCTCGGCGAGCTTGAGGCACAGACGCCACGCCGAGTCGCTCGAGCGCTGGTCCAGCACGCCGATCCACCCGCGGACGCGCTTGAGCATCTCGGTGCGGCGCTGGCCGACGGCCGTCACATCGTCTTGCGTTTCGAGCAGGCCGGCGAGCCACGTCACGTGCGGGTCCTCCGCCTCCGCGCCGGGGAGTGTGCGGCGCGACTCGATCGTTTCGACCATGTTCTCGCGGGTCATCACCGCCCGGCAGCGGGCGTCGCACACGCGAACAAGGAAGTCTTCCACCACGCTCCACGCGTCGTGCTGCAGCGGGTCGATCGCCGCGCGCGCTGCGGGGGGCATCGCCTTCAGCAGCGACATGGCGCGCAGGGCCACGTGGTCGTCGGCCAGCCAGGGCTGCCAGAGCCCGCGGACGCCGCCGGAGATGTCCTGCACCAGCCCGGGAACGAACCGCTGCTGCACCAGCAGCCACTGGCAGAATCGATCGGCGGTGATAAAGAACTCAACGCCCGCGCCCGCGACGAACGGACAATCGGCCGGCTCGTCGGCGGCGCGTTCGAGCGCGGCGTCAAGGTCGCCGAGCACCGCGGCGGCGTCGGCGGGCACAACGGCGAGGGTCTCAACCGAGACCGCGTCAAGGGTCGTCACGCCGCCGTCTTCTTCGAGCAGGCCCGCGGTGTGCGCGGCACGCGGGCTGGGAACGGGGGTCATCCGCCCACCGGCGTTGGTGTGCACGGGCAGACGCAGCATGATCCGTGCGTCCGCCGCTGCGCTGAGCGAGGCGCTCTTGAGCGGCGCAAGCGCGGCACGCAGCTCCGCGCCGGTCAACGCCGCCGGGTGGGGGATCGCGCCGTCTGAAGCACGCGGCGGGTCGCCGTCGGGCTGCGGAGCGGTTTCGGCCAGCCGTTCACCCCATAGGTGCAGGGCGGAGTCGGTCCAGTTTGCGTGCAATACAAAGCTGCTCAATCAGGCTCTCCACCGGCGCGGTGAAGGGGTGGTGCGCCGGTTTCCAAATGAGGGCGTTGGGACTCGAACCCAAGACCTACGGCTTAAAAGGCCGCTGCTCTACCAACTGAGCTACGCCCTCGACAAAAACCACGATGACCCTCGCGGCCGGTCCGATCCGGTGCGCGGGGTTCATTGAACGCAAGGGGTGAGCATAGGCGCGGAGAGAATCAGGGAGCACGTTTTCGCGGCTCGGCGCCGGTCGCGCCGCGCCGCTGATCGGCTCGAAACGGCCGTTGGCGACGGCCTGCACCGCTCCCCCACTGCTCTCGCGAGCGGCCGAGCTGAGAACGAACCGCCCTCACTTGGGGGCGTTCAGCATCGCCAGCAGCAGCGCCGCCTGCCGGCGTGTGGCCCCCTGGTGCTCGCGGACGCATGCGCGACCTCGGCGCGCCATCGCCGCACGCTGTGCCGCATCGTTGAGCAGCCCGCCGAGCACCACCCGCAATTCGCCCGCGGACGCCACGGCCAGCCCGTCGGCGGCGACGAGCGTGTTGACCACCGTCGTGAAGTTCTCGTAGCTTGGGCCGATGATGGTCGCCTTGCCCAGCGCCACCGACTCGATCGGGTCCGAACCGCCCTTCTGCGCTCCCGGCAGCCCGAACGACCGCCCCACGACCACTACATCGGCCAGCGCGTACGCCTTGCGCAGCTCGCCGAGGGTGTCGAGCAGGAACCGCTGCTTGCTCGAGCCGAGCGCCGCCCCTCCCCCCCCCGGGGGCCACTGCTGCGCCCCGGAGCGGCGCGTGCACCCGGGCAGGTCAGCGGCGGCGGCGGCGAACCGCTCGGGTTTTCGCGGGGCGCACAGCAGCTGCACACCCGGCGGGCACGCCTGGTGCAGCAGGCGTTCCTCACCCTCTGACGTGCTGCCGGCCACGACGAGCAGGCGGGAACGGTCGATCCCCATCGCGGCGGCGAAGTCGTCGGCACCCTCGACGTCGTCGTTGATGCGGGCGGTGTCCCACTTCATGGTGTCGGTGACGGTCACACGCTTCTGCTGCACGCCCATCGCGCAGAACCGCTCCGCGGAGGACGCATCATGCACCCCGGCGAGGGCCAGGCGTGCGAACGTGGGCCGCAGCAGCGGGCGCAGGCGACTGTACCCCCTGAAGCTCTTGGCGCTGAGCCGGCCGTTGATGACCGCGACGGGCACCCCGCGCCGCGTGCACTCGGCGATGAAGTTGGGCCAGACCTCCAGCTCGCACAGCGCGACCGCATCAGGCGCGGTCGCGTCGAGAAACCGGCGCACGCTCCACGAGAAATCGAGCGGGTAGCGCACGATGAACACCCGTCGCATCTGGCCGTAGAGCTTGCGGGCCTGCTCGATGCCGGTGTCGGTCGAGGCGCTGACAACCACCTCGGCGCCGGTTTCGAGCACCATCGGTATCAGCTCGCGCAGTGCGCCCTGCTCCCCCATCGAGACGCCGTGCACCATCAGACGCTTCGCCCCCATGGCGGGGAGGCGCGGCACGTGCCCTAGACGCTCGTCCCACCCGCTGCGGGCCTTGCGCATCCAGAGCGGCGCGAGCGCCACGGCTCCCACCGAATACGCGAGATCAAACCCGTTGAACCCCAAACAGCCTCCCGATCAACGCCACCGGTCCAACATCCATCCTCGCGACCAGCTACTCGCGACGACTCAAATGGGCAGGCAGGGATTCGAACCCTGGACCCTTCGCATGTAAAGCGAATGCTCTAGCCAACTGAGCTACCCGCCCGGGCAACCCCACAATAGCGCCGCCGCGGCGGTTTGTGCGCTCCGGCAGCCAGCCCGACGGCCCCCGCCTGACCCACACCCGGGGCCACGTTCAGCCCATGGTTGAGAGCATCTCGTGGAGAACCCCGTCGCGGATGCTCCCAGCGCTGACGATGGCCTTGCGGCAGCGCAGCCGCTTCATCGCCCGGTGCAGGATCACCAGGCCCGCCACGATGACCGCCGATCGGTCGCGGCTGAGGCCCGGCACCGCCAGGCGCTCCTTTGCCGACATCTCGCGGAGGCGCTTGGACCAGTCCTTGACGGTCGCCCGCTCGATGGCGTACCCGCTGACGGCCCGCGACACCGCGACTTTGTCCTCGGGGTCAACCTTGCCGGGGTGGCGCGAGAGGAGGTCCATCACCCCCAGCGCCGTAGCGCTCCCGCCGGTCACCACCAGCACATCGGCGGCGCTATGGGCGTGCTTGAGGTGCTTGTTGAGCAGGCCGTCGATGAACTGCTTCATGTCGTTGAAGTGGTCCTGCAGCGCCCGCTCGGGCCCGCCGAACCGCTCCGTGAGCCGCACAGCGCCGACGGGGATCGACGCGATCGTCTCGACCTTGCCCTTGTGGGCGATCGCCAGTTCGGTGGAGCCGCCGCCGATATCGATCACCGCCGACCACGCCTTCGAAAGGTCGAACTGACGGGCCGCGCCGACGTACGCCAGCCGCCCCTCTTCGTCACCGCTGATCACCTCCACGTCGCGCCCGGTCTCGGCCTTGATCATCGCGACGAAGCGCGATGCGTTCTCGGCTTCGCGAACCGCACAGGTCGCTACCACCCGCACCCCCGTAGCGCCGTGGGCCTTCGCCTCCGCCAGCATCCGCAGCACCGCATCGACCGAGGCCTCCATCGCGGTGGGGTCGAGACGGCCGCTGAGGTCCAGGCCCTGCGCAAGCCGCGTCGGAGAACGGGTCTCGGCGATCAGCCGGACCTCTCCCCCCTTGCCGCGCGATCCAACCGCCAATCGCACGCTGTTTGAACCGATGTCGATCACCGCTGCGCGTTCCACCGGGCGCGTCACCGCGTCCTCGTTCGCCGGCGGTTTGGGCCCCGCACCCGTCGCGGCCAGCGAGGGCGGGGCGATCCCGTTGCCCTTTGCATTCTCAACTCGCCCGTTGCCGGATGCTCGGCCGGGTGCCCGCTTGTCCTTCTGTGATGCCATGGTGCTGCAGCCTAACGCCGTGCGCGGCACGCACGCTGTGTTCTTCGGCCGCTCCTTGCAATCTTCACGCGGCGTCAGGGTCTACCGACCCGGGACCGGCGGGAATCGGCTCTCGAGCGGTGCCGCATCGCGCAGCGTCGCTGCCACCCGGGGGTCAATCTCCGGCTCCGCATGCTCGTGGTGCCCGCCCCACCGGCCGTGCCCGCTGCGCGGCGCGTGCAGAACGGTAAAGCCAAAGTTGCTGCGGTCGTATCCAAACGCCCTCAGTAACTGCTCGGTCCGTACGACCGTCGGCTGGCCCGTGTCCTCCGACTCGCTCCAGGAGGGCGCTCCGTTGGCACCACCCACCACCGTCACACCGCCGCCACCCGCAACGGCACTGGCTGGAACGGACACCCACCCGTTACGTGTGGGGGTGCCAGCGACCTGGCGCACCACCTCCGGCGGGCCACCACCGGGGCGGCTGATGCGCACAACCGGCTCATCAGCGAGCGGTCCGACCATCGTCGCCAGTGCAATGCCCAGGGTTGCAAGGATCATGCTGCTCTCCAGTTTCGAGGTCTCCGCACTTTCAGTCTGCCACCGAATATGCCCCGCGGCCACTTCTATCATGTACGAAGTTCACTATGGCAGACCCGGCATCGCACCACCCCTTGTACGTTGGCCACGCGGCGGCCGTTCTGGCCTCTGCGGCGATGCTGATCGCGGTCGGCTGCTCCGGGAGCGGCTTAGGACCGAACCCCCCACCTTCGCAACAGCCCGAAGTCGTCGGACCGCGGGTTGATGCGGGCCCCGAGTTTCCGATCGCGTCGTCGCGCCTGGATGCGCGGGTGTTCTCTGTGCGCGAAGGTGAATCGCTCCCATCCGAAGTCGTCGAGTTGATCAAGGCGCAGAGTCAAGCCCTCCCCGAGCCGGTGCGGACCACGCTCGCCAGCCGCGGGCTTCTCGGTGCGCTGCTCAGTGACACCGGCCTCGAAGAGCTTGAGCGGCTTCTGACGCTCACCCCCGCCCCTCCACCGCCCTTGGTCCAACCGCCCCCATCGGCCGCTTCGGCGGCCGGTCGCCCGAGCGGGGTTGCCACGAGCGGCGGGTCGACTGGCCCCCAGGAGCCCTCGCAGCCCACCGAGGCGATCTTCGGCGCGGCACCCAGGGGCGCGCCGGTCAACAACCTCGCCTCGATGACGATCCAGCCGAGCCCGACATGGGCGCCGCTGCTCGATGCGCCACCGCGTTCTGATCGGTGGGCGCTCTCGCTGGACCAGGCGGTTGTGTCGCTGAAGCCCGGGACACTCCGCTGGTACGTGCGCGCGTGGCCCGCACCGGCCGAGGCCATTCCAACCGCCGGACTGGCCGCCGATCTGCGCGTGCAGTTCCTGCCCGTGGTCACCGGCGTGTTTCACGAGGCGGCGCCCGACCCCCTGGCGCCCCCACCGCTCTCGACCGACCTCGCCGCACGGGGCCAGGTGCTGGGGAGGCAGGCGTTTACGCTCTCGCTGCGCGGGGGTGCCTCGTTGGTGTTGATCGCGTTGCCAGCGGGCGAGGCGTCCTCAGCCCCGGGCCCGCGGGTTGAACCCGCACCGATGCTCGGACAGGCGCTGCTGGGATCGGGCCCGCCACCGATCCCGACCGGGCGACCGACGGGCCCGCGCGTGCTTGTGCTGCGCGCGCTGGTGCCTGGAACGTACCGGCTGCTGCTTGATCGGCCGGCTGCGCCGGCGGCAAACGACGCGCGGTAGTCGACACCGAAGTACGGCTCAGCCAGTTGGCGCCGACGGTCCCGCGGCGGACTCGCCGGGGGCTGCCTTCGGCGCTCCCGCAGGGCGCTTGCCTCCGCCCGGAGTTCCGCCGCCGCCCGGGAGTCCAGACGGCGCGCCGCCCACGGGCTCGATGCGCCCCTCGGCAACCCGCTGAAGGCCAACGGCCGCGAGCGCCTCGGTGGTCCAGGGCCGGTCGATCAATTCACCGGTTCGCGGAACCCGCAGCAGCACCGGCTGACCCTCGCCGATCCCCGCGAGGATCTCGATGAACCGCTCGCTGCGGCGGCCGACCTTGATCGGCGAGCGGACGTACTTGTCGCCCTGGGGCGTGAGCACGTAGCGCACCAGCCCCTCGCTGAAGACCGCCTGCACCGGCACCGCGAGCGCATCGGTCACGCGGTCGAGCGTGATCTCCGCCTCGCACCGCATCGACGGCTTGAGCACGCTCGCAACGTCGGGCACATCCAGGCGCACGCGGACGGTGTACTCACGAAGGTTTGGGTCGCGCCAGCCGCCGCTCTCTGCGATCACGCCCACCGAGAGCACACGCCCCGGCACCGACTTGCCCCCCATCGCGTCGACCTTTACCGTCGCGGTCATGTCGGGCCTGATCCGGCCCGCCAGCGATTCGTGCACGCGCACGGCGGCGATCATCTCCGTAACGTCCGGCAGCGCGAGGATCAGCGCGTTGGGGTAGACCTGCTGGCCCACATCGATCGTTGTCCCCTGGCCGCCGAAGCGGTCGCGCTCCAGGCTCGACGCGTAGACCACCAGCCCGTCCTGCGGCGCCTTGATGGTGGCGCTGGCCAGCTGCGCGTTGTACTTGTCCAGGTTCGCCTCGCGCAGCTTGAGCGTCTCGCGGCTGTTGTTCAGCTCCGCCCGGCGGCTCTCCAGCTTGCTCCGGTTGAGCGAGGAGGTGCGGTCGCGGCTCGCCTGCGCCTCTTCGACCGCCGACTCCTTCACCTTCTGGTCCTTGGCGTACTCGATGCCGTTGTAGACCTCTTTGTTGAGCGTCGCGGTCTTGAGGTTCGCGTCGGCCTCCAGGTAGGCGAGCTCGTCACGCTTCATCTCGTCGGTCGAGAGGAACCCCTCTGCGTTGAGCGAGCGCGAACGCTCGAACTTCTCCTGGAGACGCTGCAGCTCGCGCTGCGCCTTCTCGAGCGCGAGGTCGAGCGCCTGGCGCTTGCTCTTCACATCGCCCTCTGCCCACTGGCGCAGCTCGAGCTTCGCCACCTCCAGGTCAAGGGTCGCCTTGCGCATCGCCGACTCGTTGTCGGACTCCTGGATCATCAGCGCGTTCTCGGCCACCGCCAGGTTCGCGCGGGCCGACTCAACCGCGAGCTGCTCCTGGGCGATCTGCTGCTCGATCTGCTGGCTGTTGAGCTTGACGATCACATCGCCCATCTTGACGCGCGAACCCTCCTTGACGATCTCGGTGATGGTCGTCTGCTGGTCAAGAGGGTTGCGGATCTCGATCTGCTTGGCCGCCTGCAGGTCGCCCGTGGCCGTCGTCGTGACCAGGAAGCTCATGGTCCGCGCGATCGCCGTATCAACCACTCCGTCGGAGTTCGCGGTCGGCTGGGCGGGCCTGACCCCGGCCGCGGCTGTGGCGGGACCGATCCCCACCGCTCCACCAACCGCCACCAGCAGCCCCGACGCCGACACAAGGATCGCGTTCCTGGTCATCACACTTACTCCATTCCAGCCCCCGCGCAGGCAAGTCTAGTGATGATCGCCCTGCGGAAAGCCGTCATCCCGAGCGAGAGCGGATCGCGGTCGCCAGGGCTTCGGACGCAAATCGCCCACGGCGAAGGGATTTCATTGCTCGTAAGTTGAGTATTTGCAGGTACTTAGAAGCTTGATCCCGCATAACCGGCACATCTTGCCGGGTCCGCCCATTCCGCACAGACATTTCCCGCGAACCTCTGCCTCTGCTGCATCTATTGACACAGCGGCTGCGGTAATTCACATTTG
>JAUXUZ010000539.1 GCA_030680655.1 Phycisphaerales bacterium | reverse complement strand
TGCGTCGGCGGCCGGGCAGCCGGAGCGACGTACGAAGCATCGACGGGTGTGCCGGCTTCAGCGAACATCCTCTCGATCGCGGCGGGGAGGCAGATGATCAGCATCCGGGCGGGCTTGTCGGTGGTGTTGCGGAACGCGTGGGGCTTGTGGGGAAGGAGGGTGATGGTCTCACCGGGGCCGAGGGTGCGCGAGTTTCCCTGCTCGGTGCAGGTGATCTGCCCCTCGATCACCACGAAGACCTCGGTCTCGCGGGTGTGGATGTGCGGGGGCGGGCCGCCGCCGGGGGGAATGATTGAGTCGATCAAGACGTACGAGCCGCCGGTCTCTGCGCTGGTGGCGCGGAACGTGTACAGGTCGTTGACCATCACGAACGACTGGCCGATTCTCGGGGAGGCGTGGCCGACGGATGCAGGGGTGCTCATGGCGGATCGTACCGGCGGCGCCATCGGATGGTTGCGATCGCCGCTCAGCGGAACACCTCCGGGTGGGCACGGCGCACGCGGGTGGCGAAGCCGTCGGCCTCGGCGCGTGGCATGGCGCCGGTGTCGCGGAGCCACTCCACAAGATCGATCTCTACGAGAGGGAAGACCGAAACGCCGTCGGCGCGGGTGAAGTGGTGGTCTGCGCCGGCGTACGCGCGATAGGTGAGGTTCCTCTTCCCCGCAGCGGCGAACGCGTCGCGGACGGCGCGGGCGCTGGCGGGCGGCACATTCACGTCGGCCTCCCCGTGGGCGATCAGGATCGGCGCGGTCACCTTGAGCAGGTCGTCGAGCGGCCGGTCGAACGCGTAGCTCGCCCAACGACGGTAAGGGTGCCCGTACCAGCGCTTGTCCGAGTCGGGGTTGGCGCGGATGTCGGCGAAGACCGCTTCAAGATCGGCCAGGGAGCGGATGCCCAGCTGCGGCGGGAGTTGCCGCCACAGCGACCGGAACTCGTCGGCCTGCGTCATGCCGCCGCCGCTGCCCAGCAGGACAACGTGGGTAACGCGGGGCTCGCGCGCCGCCACAGCCGAGGCGACATCACCACCCTCGCTGGCACCAACGAGCAGCACCGGGCCGCCGGGCTTGCGCCGCGAGAGGTCGTCGCGGACCATCGTGAGCGTGTCGGCGACGCGCGTCTGCTTGGTGGCGTACAAGGCGGCGTCGGTGGGGCTGGTGAGGCCGTCACGGGTGACGCCGCGCCGCTCGATCATGACAATGTCCAGCCCGATCGCCGCCGCGGCGGCCATCTTCTGCGTGGCGCCCAGGGCCGTGACATCGTCGGAGCCTTGGATGTAGTAAACGACACCGCGCGGCTGGGGGTATCGCGGTCCGTCACCGTCCCAGTCCATCAGGCGGTATCGAACAAGCCTGTAGCCGTCGTCCGCCACAAGCGTGCGGTGCTCGGTGGCGATGGTGACGCTGTGGCGGGCGCAGCCGCACAGGAGCATCAGCAACGTAGAGAGAAGGCCGGCGCAAAGCAGGTGCATGGGAGGCTCCGTGAAGTCACCACATGATGCGCGCCGCGGTGCACTCCGGCCGGTTCAGCCCCGCCCAAGCTTCGCCATGATCCGCTCGCGCAGCTGCGCCGCGTCGGCCTTGCCCGCCGCCAGCTTCGCCGCCGCGCCGACGATGCGCCCCGCCGCCGCCTCCTTGCCCGCCCGCACATCGGCCGCGGCCTGGGGGTTGGCGTCGATCGCCTGCTGCACCCACGAGTCGATCGCCGCGTCGTCACGCACCAGCAGCAGGCCGTGCTCCGCGGCCTTCTCGCGGACGAACTCGATCTCCCGCACGTCGTATGC
>JAUXUZ010000531.1 GCA_030680655.1 Phycisphaerales bacterium | reverse complement strand
GGTCTACCTCGGGACGGCGATCGGGATGAACTACGCCATGCGGCCGAAGCTGATGGGCCCGGTTGTGCCCAACGCCGGCGCTGCGCCCGGAGCCACTCCGGCCACAACCCCGGCCACCAAGACCGACGAGAAGCCGCCGGTGGCGACCTCGACGGTCAACGTCAAGCCCGCTGAGACACCCAAGCCCGCTGAGACTCCAAAGGCAGACGAGCCGGTCAAGCCCGCGGCCGAGCCCGGTGCAGAGCCCGTCGCCCCCTCACCGATTGCGCCGGCACCCGTTGCGCCCGCCCCCGTGGCCCCCGCACCGACGCCGACGCCCGCGCCTCGGTAACCACTCCGTCCCCCGCCCCCCACCTTCCTCCCCGTCCCACGCTCTGAAGGAGTTCGCGTTGATCCGATCCATGACCGGCTTCGGCGAGGCGTCGAGCGAATCGGCGGGTGTGCACTACTTCCTCGAGGTGCGTTCGCTCAACAACCGCTACCTCAAGGCGGCGATCCGCCTGCCGGAGGAGTTCCAGGGTCTCGAGGCCGAGATCGAGGTTGCGCTGCGGGCGCGGCTCACGCGCGGGTCGGTCACCGTTGCCGGCTCGTGCACCGACCCCTCCGCCTCGGCGGCGTTCACCATCAACCACCACGCGCTGTCGAGCTACATCGAGCAGCTCAAGAGCACCAAGCAGGTCGCCAGCGGCGATGTGAAGATCGACATCGGGCCGCTGCTCTCGCTGCCGGGCGTGCTGCAGCCGCCGGCCGATGAAGAGGCCCGGCTCGACCACGCCCGCGCCGCCTTCATGGGCCTGCTGGAGAAGTCGTGCACCAACCTGGAGAAGATGCGCGAGCGCGAGGGCGACATGCTGCTGAAGGACCTGCTGGCGCAGCGCGACACGATCATCACGCAGCTGGAGATCGTCAAGCAGCACGCCCCCAAGGTCGTCAGCGACTTTGAGGCACGGCTCCGCCAGCGCATGGCGACGCTCATGACCGAGATGGGGATGCAGGCGGCGCCGGTTGACATCGTCCGCGAGATCGCCGCGTGGGCCGAGAAGACCGACATCTCCGAGGAGATCACCCGCCTGAGCGGGCACATGGAGCACTTCACCGACCTGCTGGCGCGCAAGCCCGGGCCGGCGGGCAAGGGGGCCGACGCCAAGCCCGTCGGGCGCACGCTCGACTTCCTGGCGCAGGAGATGCTCCGCGAGGCCAACACCATGGCCAGCAAGAGCAACGACGCGGTGATCAGCCGCGCGATCGTCGAGGTCAAGGGCGCCATCGACCGCATCAAAGAGCAGGCCGCGAACGTCGAGTGATTTGAACGCTGCCGCCCGCTCGCTCTGCGCTAACGTTCCGCATCGACGGAGGTGCCCCATGGCGTTCGCACAAACGGCGTTGCTCGTTGTTGCCGGCATGATGGGAACACTCGACGCTGGCGCATCGTCGCCGGCGCAGCCGCCCGCACCCGCGACCACGGTCGAAGCCGAACCCCCGCGCCCGTACCCGACGCTCGTCACCGAGCAGACCCGGGCCGACAAGGCCGCGGTCGCAGCGCTTGAGAAGCCGGGAGAGCTTCTCCTCAGCGACGGGTTCGAGACCGCCGAAGCGCTCAACCGGTATTTCGAGGTGCAGGGGGCCAAGGAGGGGCTCGCGGCGATCGTCACCGATATCGCGGCGACCGGCAAGGGGTCACTCCGCCTGACGGCGAAGAACAAGGGCGGCGCTTCATCCGGCGCGAGCGCCCACCTCTGGTTCGGCGCTCGCCCCAAGGCAGGCCGCGCCGACGGGTACGAGCGCATCTACATGCGGCACCTGACCCGCTTTGCCGAGGACTACGACCAGGGGAACCTCAACCACACCGGCGGCTCGCTCTCGGCCGTCGCCGGTGACAACAAGTGGAGCGGCATGGGTGGGGCGGGGCTTCGGCCCGTGGGCGACGACCACCTCTCCAGCCGCGTTGAGCCGTGGAAGGACTGGGGCCGCCTCCAGCCGCCCGGGTACCTGTTCTGCTACGTCTACTGGATGGACATGAAGCTCGACAAGGACGGGCACTACTGGGGCAACATGCTCGGGCCCGCGGTAGCGGAGAGGCTCGTCCCGCTGCGCGGCAAGTGGTACTGCGTCGAGCAGATGATCAAGCTCAACACGTTCACGGGGGGACGCCCGAACGCCGACGGCGAACTGGCCGTCTGGATCGACGGGGTGCTCTACCAGCACTACACGGGCTTCCGCTGGCGCAGCAGCGAGGCGGTGCGCCTCAAGCGGGCGTCGCTGATGGTGTACATCCACAAGGCAGAACGCGACAACACCGTGTGGTACGACGACCTGGCGATCTCGACGGGGTACATCGGGCCCGGCAAGGTCGGCGCACTCGACCCGATGACCGATCGCCCGCCTGCGGCTACAGCCCCTCCGGCATCCACACCGGCAAGTCCTTGATTGAGTCCCGCGCTGCGGCCGACGTCGGCACGCCCCACTTCTCGAAGAACGGCCCGAGGTTCTTCCCCCCCTCCCCCACCGCGCGGCTCATCCGCACCATCCACTGGTCGTGCTTGTCGAGGTCGCTCTTTGGCCGATCGACCGGCTTGAGCCCGTTGTAGTCGGCGAAGACACTCTTGAACGGCTCCCACCCGAACGCCTCGCGCAGCTGGATGTACATCTCAAGCGCCAGGAACGGGTCGGCCTTCCACTTGTTGAAGTCGGCCCCGGTTTCAATGTGCTTGAGGGCGCGTTCGCGCCGCTTGATATCGTCGTTGGTGGCGTCGTGCCCCAGGCCCGGTGTCTTGCCGGCGACGTGCTCCATGAGGTAGAGCGACCAGAGGTTACACGTCACCTCGCCGGTCCCTTCGAACGTCCACATCCCGTCCTGGTGGTTGTGACCGAGTTCGTGGAAGAGCCCCCACGAACCCGCCTTGAGCTTCGCCGCCTGGCTCATCTCATCCACCGCGTCAAGGTGCGTCATGATGGGGTAGCCACTGTGCATGTACCCCGCGCTGATCTGCACGTCGGGCACGTAGCGTTCGGGGCTCTTGCGGGTGCGCGGGATGCTCCGCAAGTCGGCGGCGTGGTCGAGCACGCT
>JAUXUZ010000522.1 GCA_030680655.1 Phycisphaerales bacterium | reverse complement strand
TTGAGATGACGAGGTACGGGCCCGAGGCGGTGTCGCAGACCATGATCGCCGGGGACGGGATGAGCGGGGCGCGATCGGTCAGCGTCCAGATTCCGTTCTTAGTGGCCAGGCCCCCGGCGGCGGCGAGCTGTTCGATCGCCCGGTTGAGTGTCTCGGCGCGTTCGCCCCTGCGGCTTGGGATGACCAGCACGAGGTTTGGAGCGGCGGTGGTGCCGTAGCAGCCGAGCGTGGCACGCTGCTGCAGGCGCGTGCTGAGGGAGCGGAGCGCATCGGCGGAGCGGTCCTGCCATGTGTCGAAGGCTTTGTCCCAGGCGGCGGTATCGGCGGCGTTGGCGGTGCCGACGGCGTCAACGGTGAGGCGCAGCAGGCCGGCGAGTGTGCCGACGCCGCCGCTGCGCCCGATGGTGCCCAGGCCGGCTGAGTCGAAGCGCAGCGATGCGGCCCAGTGGGCGCCGGTCACCGCGGCGGCGTCGGTCGAGGTTCCGCTCCAGCCGCCGGCGATCAGCGTGATGGGCTTGCACGGCCCGGGCACGGCGGAGCGCGACGACGCGGCGGCCTTGAGTTCGAGCATCGGCGGGAGTGTGTCTGAGGGCGCGGGGAGGATCGCCGCGCGGAGGGTGAGTGTGCGTGCGTTGTCGAGTGCGAGTCGGTCGAGGAGGCGCTGGAACCAGGGCGCATCAAAGAGTGCTTCTGCGGAAGCCCGCATGGCGTTGGCGTCGATCGTGAGCGCGAGGAAGGCGGACTCCTTGCGGGCGGTGTCGAGGGTCAGCCAGCTGGCGGGGAGGTCGGCAAACTTCACGGCGTGCTGAGGGTCGGCCCGGAAGGCGTCGAGTTTGTCGCTGTCGACGAGCAAGGTAGTTGCGGATTCGCCGCCCTTGGTGCCGCCGCCGAGGAGGCCGCCGGTCCGCAGGATGCGTTCGATCAGCGTGGCGGCAGGGGCGGTGATCGGGGTCAATCCGGGCGCGGGCGCTGGCGGGGTGAAGCCGGCGCTATTCCACTGCATGAGCGGGGCCGGTGGCGCTGCGGGGGCGGCTGCTGCGGGGTGGAGGAGCGCGGCGGCGAGGATGAGTGGTGCGATCACGCGTTCAGTGTACGGGGACGGGTGCGCGTGGATTCGCATGGTGCGTGCGTGGCCTTCGCGTGGTCGTTACCATCGACCCGCTTGAACGCACTTGCCGCCCAGCCTGAACGTGTGCTTCTGATCCGGCCCAGTGCGCTGGGGGATGTGTGCCGGACGGTGCCGGTGCTGGCGTCGCTGCGGCGGGCTTGGCCGCGGGCGCGGATCGACTGGATGGTGCAGAAGGGGTTTGAGGGTGCGGTTGAGGCGCACCCGGACCTGCTGGCGAACGGTGGCGGTGTGGTGGAGTTTGACCGCAAGCGGTTTGGGCGGTGGTTCAGCCCGGCGGCGCAGGGTGCGTTGCTGGAATGGCTGCGCGGCCTGCGGCGGACGCGGTACGACGTGGTGATCGATGCGCAGGGGCTGCTGCGGAGCGGGCTACTGACGCGCGCAACGGGCGCGCCGGTGCGGGTGGGGTTTGCCGATGCCCGCGAAGGTGGCTGGATCGGGTATACGCATCGGGTGAAGGTGCCCGGTGATGGCCACACGGTTGACTCGATGCTGGCGCTGCCGTCGGCGGTTGGGGTTGAGCCGGTGAAGGACCTGCGGCTGCACGCGGATGCGGCGGAGCTCGCGGCGGTTGACGCGGCGACGGGGTTTGGGGGCAAGCGGTTCGCCGTGCTGGCGCCGACGAGCCGCTGGGCGAGCAAGCAGTGGAACGACGGGCGGTATGTGGAGGTGGGGCGTGACCTGCTGGACAACCGCGGGTTCGAGCACATCGTGATCGTGGGGGGGCCGCGCGAAGCGCGGCAGGTGCCCGCGCTGTGCGCGTGGGCCGAGAGCGACCGGGCGGGTGTGACCAATCTGATCGGCGTGACGAGCGTGGCGTGCCTGATGGCGGTGGTTGCGCGCAGCGCGCTGCTGATCGGCTCAGACTCTGCGGCGGTGCACATGGCGGTGGGGTTTGACCGTCCGTGCGTGGCGCTCTACGGGCCGACGGATGTGGCGCGGGTGGGGCCGGCGGTGGGTGGCGTGACGAACACCGCGCCGGTGGTGGTGGTGCAGCGGCTGAACCCCGGCGAGTCGCTGCGGGTCGGCGGGCACAAGGACCCTGAGCCGGGGCGGACGCTGATGTCCAGAATCACAACAGGCGACGTCATTGACGCCGCCTGCTGTGCCACACGGTGACACCCGGACAATCCGGGTGACCTTGAACTTCGCTACTTTATCGGCACGGTGAGGGATTTGCCATAAGAACCAGTCGCGGTGGCCTCGCCGTTGGCGGTCAGCACGCGGACGGTCATGCCGCGGGCGGGCGCAGCCATGCGGCCCTCTGCGCCCTTGATGGTGACGGTGACGCTGTCACCCTTGCGCTCGGCGGTGAACGTGGTGAGCAGGTAGGCGCCGTCGCGGTAGCCGTAGCCCTCGCCGGCGTCTTCGTAGAGCGTGCCGGTGGCGTGGCCGGTGTCGTCGAGGTTGATCAGCAGCGTGAGCGGGTCGAGGGGCTTCTCTCCGCTCCACTGCATGACGGGACCGATGGGGACGATCGCGCCGGGGCGCACCTTCAGCACCGGCAGCGACTTGTTGCCGTTCTCGCCGACGAGCTCGACGGGCAGCCACGTTCCGTTCTTCGCGATCGGTTCGACCGGGATGCGCGAGTGGTCGGGCTGCATGCTCGGCACCACAAGCAGGTCGGAACCGACAAGGAAGCAGTCGTCCTCGCCGCGGAGGATGGGGTCGGTCGGGTCGGCGAAGAAGACGGGGCGGACGACGGGCATGTTGGTGCGCGACGCTTCGTGGAAGAGCGTGTAGTAGTAAGGCAGCAGGCGGTAGCGGCGCTCCAGCGCCAGGCGGCAGGCGACCTCGGCATCACCACCAAACGCCCACGGCTCTTTGTCGATGTTCCCCTTGCCGGTGTGGCTGCGGCAGAACGGCAGCAGCGTGCCGATGCCGAACCAGCGCGAGAAGTGCTCAGCGCGCTCCTTGGGTTCCTGGGGGCCGTTGCCGTTGAAGCCGCCGATGTCGGGGCCGCTGAACGGCTGGCCGCTGAGGCCCAGGTTGAGGGCCATGGGGACGGACTGCTCGAGGTCGTTCCAGTCGGCGCTGTTGTCGCCGGTCCAGGTTGCGGCGTAGCGCTGGCTGCCGATGTACCCCGCGCGGGTGAGCACGAAGGGGCGCTTGTCGGGCTTGGCGGCCTTGATGCCGTCGAAGGTGCCCTTGGCCATGAGCATGCCGTAGACGTTGTGGAACTGCGCGTGCGGCCCGGGGGCGACGGTGCCGAAGGGCTCCTTGCCGCCCAGGTGCTTGTTGTCCTCGGGCATCGTCTTGCTGGCGACGCTGAAGATGGCGGGCTCGTTCATGTCGTTCCAGACGCCGTCGATGCCGTTGGCCATGAAGTCTTTGAAGAGGCCGGCCCACCAGGTGCGCACTTCGGGGCGGGTGTAGTCGGGGAAGACGCACTGGCCGGGCCAGACGGCGCCCTTGTACGTCTCGCCTGCGGCGTTTTGCACGCCGAAGTTGCTGCTCATCACCTGGTCGTAGATCGAATATCCAGGCTCCGCCTTCACGCCCGGGTCGATCATGTAGATCGTGTGGAAGCCCTGCGCGTTGAGGTCGCTGTTGAGCTTCTTGACGTCGGGGAAGTAGTTCTTGTCGAAGGTGAAGACGCGGTAGCCATCCATGTAGTCGATGTCGAACCAGATCACATCGCAGGGCATCTGCTTGCTGCGGAAGCCGTCGGCGATCTCGCGCACGCGCTTCTCGGGGTAGTAGGAATAGCGGCACTGGTGGTAGCCGATGGCCCACTTGGGCGGCAGGGGCATGGGGCCGATGAGCCTGCCGAGCCCTTGCATGACTTCCTGCGGCGAAGCGCCGTCAACCACGTAGACCGGAAACGCCGCGCCCTCGCCGGTGAACGTAATCCCGCTGGTCAGGTCGATGTTGGTGCGCCAGGTGGTGTCGGCCAGCACGCCGAAGGCGGATCCGTCGGGCCGCACCGCCAGCACCCACGGGTGGCTCTGGTAAAGCGACTCGGCGTCGGGCTTGTAGCCGTAGGCGTCGGTGTTCCAGAGCGTGCTGGTGCGCCCGTTGCGCAGCAGGGGCCCGCCGATCTCGCCGGTGCCGTAGAGGGAGGTGCCGGCGGGGACATTGATGTGGGCCGAGAAGGTGGCGACGGGGTGGCCGTCGCCCGAGGGGACGGCGTCGAACATCGGCGTGACCGCGAAGGCCGCGGGGAGGTCGGCGGCGCGGGGGAACGAGCGCTCGAAGGCGTACGACGGTGGGAGCTTCGCGGCGTCGAGCCCGGTGGGTGTGAAGCGGGCGATGTTCCAGGCGCTCTCGCCGATGAGCTCACCGCTGCCGGCCCTGGGCTGGGCGGCCGCCACGCTGGCGAGCAGGGCGAGGGTGAGGGTGGCGAGCAGGGCGGGGGAGGCGAGGGCGGGGGGGGCGGGGCGGGGTACGGATGTCCGCATCGGGGTGGCTCCAGACGGAGTGGGGGGCAGGGGCGGGGCGAGGAAGGCCGGGGGGAGTGTAAGCGATGCTCACGAGCCGTTTCATTCTTCCCGGCGCGTGCGGTGAACCGCATCCGGAGCCGGAGTTCATGCGTCTAGTTGGTGGTTGTCTTGGGCAGCTGTTCAGGCCAGAGGCGGGTGGCGGGGCGAAGTCCGCGGCGCCGGGTGATATGGTCAAGCCGCACTGGGCTTGACCATCGGCTAGCGTGCTCGATCGACGCACACGAGCAACGCCAAGCCGTTGCCTTTGGCACCCGAGTTCAGACCGATGGGTTGGTGGGGTCACCCGCCGCAGCCGACACCCCTCGCACTAACCGACGAGCGCCGCGTTGACGGTCGTTAACGAACGCTCGGACCACCATCGCGTCCTTTGTCACCGCCCCCTTCGGTCAGTAGCACGTCGGAGCAAGGCCTCGGGTTGATGCCACTCCGCCTGGGCACGAGTCAAGACCATGATGTCGATAGGGGAAATGTTCGCGTAGCGGACGCCCCGATCAGGCCCAATGCTCTCTGTGTCACCTGCTCGGTCCGCTCCGCCGCGGCCCGAGCGAGGTGGTTGCCGCAGGGCAACTGGGATCATCGGCCCGGCGATGTGAGCGGTGCAGGTGCGGTGCGGGGGTGGGGGGGTGGGGTGATGTTGTTCGCGGCGGTGTTCTTCTGGGGTCCTGGGTCTTGGGCCGCTCAAGGTGGCAGAACCCATGGTTGCCTGGATCGTCGAGGTCCCGACCTGAACAGATATTGCAGATCGTTTGGCTTGTTTTTCGCACCTGGGGCGCATCAACGCGCCCCGCAGATCAGGAGAATTGTATGAAGACTCTGAAGACCATGAGCGTGCTGGGCACTGTTGCGGCGTTTGGGATTGCAGCGCTGGCGGGCTGCAATCAGGGCGGCTCCAACAGCCGCACCGAGGCGAACTCGGCCCAGAGGGCCTCGATCTCCGTGACCGCTCCCAGCCGCGACCTGCTGGTTGGCGACACGGCGACGTTTATTGCCAACACGGCGAACACGTATGGGCGCGACGCCAAGGTGAAGTGGACGGCAACCGGCGGCAAGCTGACCACCGACGATGGCGGCCGCGTGGCGCGCGTCCGCTTCGATGAGACCGGCACCTACACCGTCAAGGCCACTCTGGAACTTGACGGCAATCCGCAGCAGACGGAAGCAGTGGACGTGCACGTCCGCTCCGTAAAGTAATCTGATTTCCGACGCACGCGGGCGCACCAGCGGGTGCGCCCGCGTGCTTTGTCGGATCAGGTGCTACACGTGGGTGTGGTTGATGCCCAAGGGCCGGGTCACGAGAGCGCGTTAGGCGCCTTGACCTGTTGCACAGAGACCCGCTCCCTAACGGTCGGGGCTCGTGAAGGCCGGGGAGTGCGGGGCTACGCCAGCGTGGCCCGGTGCACTTCGTTGTAGACCGAGCCGGCCGCGGTCAGGACCGATGCGTAGAGCGTGCACCCGGTGACTTGCCACTGCGCGGGGTGGGTGAGCGGCTGGTCAATCGCTTCGCTGGTTTCGCCGTGCTGATAACGGGCGAGGGTGAGGTGGGGGAGGAAGCGGGGGCGGCGGCCGTTCTTCTTGGGCTTGGTGAGGCGCTGGGCGAGGCGGCGCTGGATCTCCAGCAGCGTCGGCGGGGCGTCGGTCGCGGCGGCGATGAGGCGCGGCGGGCCGCCATCATCGGGTGTGGGGATGGTGATGATGCGCTGGGCGGTGAGTGTGAAGGGGCGGAGGCCCGCGCACGAGCGGTCGACCGACTCTTTGATGCCGCGGACTTCCTTGGGGCGGGTGTCGCCGATGAACGCCAGCGTCAGGTGCAATTGCTCGGCGGGGATGAGCCGGTGCGGCGGGAGGCGCTCGGTGAGTACGGCCGCGCCCGCGGCCATCGCCGCTGCCGCGGCTGGGTCGGGTGTGAGAGCGACGAAGAGCCGGAGGGGTGTGTGCACGGCGGGTATGAGTCTGGCAGCGCTGGAGGGACGGAGCTAGCGGCCGGTTCTCCATTCGGCGATGCCGCTCCAGCCGCGGACGGGGAGGCGGTTGGCGCGGTTCCAGGCGAGGTAGTCGGGGAGTTCGGTCAGGGGTGCGAACCCCTCGGCCTTGAGGTTTTCAGGGAGCGGGACGACTTCCATGTGCTCAAGGTCGTTGGCGGCGGCACGCTCACCTAGGCCGGTCTCCAGGACGATCGCGACGGCGTCGAAGTACTGGTCTGCTCGGCGCTTTGTAAAGCCGGGAACGGCGATGCGCAGGCCGAGCGAGCGCGGGCGGGCCGTGTCGCGCATCGGGAAGAACCACATCTCGGCGGGGTTGAGGGTGAGGTCCTCGAACTCGGAGATGAAGTCGAAGCCCATGGGGGGCTTGAGCGGGACCCACTGCCAGCCGGAGAGGCGCGGGGCGGCGGCGATCACGGTGTCAACGGTCTGGAAGAGGTCAGTGTCACATGAAGCGGTGAGGACAAACTCGCGGTCGCCGCGGGCGTCGCCCTCGAGCGAGGAGAGGGCGAACTTCAAGTCGCGGTGGACCTTGGCCAGTTCGGCCAGGGCGACATCCCAGAAGGGCTCGTCGGGGTCGTCGAGGGTGTCCATGGCGCGCTTGTTCTCGCGGAACCAGGACCAGAAGGCGACGACTTGGGCGGGGCTGGGGGTCATGGGGGGAGGGTAGAAGAGGCGAACCCTTGGGTGTGCGAGGGATGTACGATCTACCGATAGGGGACTCCATGGGTTTCTTGACTACCACAGGCGATCTTGCGCTCGTTGTGATCGGCTTCAGCCTGATCATCTTTCTGCATGAGCTTGGACACTTTGTCGCGGCGCGGTGGGCGGGCATCCGCGTGCTGGCGTTTGCGCTGGGGTTCGGCCCGGCGGTGGTGAGTTACCGCAAGGGGATGGGGGTGCGGCGGGGGAGCAGCGAGCGGGAGTATCAGCGGCTGCTCAACGCGCACCGAAAGCTCGAGCAGAGCGCCGGGGTTGGGTTCCGGGGGGCCGAGGCGTTCAGCCTCAGCCCGACGGAATACCGGCTGAACGTGCTGCCGCTGGGTGGGTACGTGAAGATGCTGGGGCAGGATGACAGCGACCCCAGCGCCACCAGCCAGGAGACCGACAGCTTCAACCGGGCGCCGGTCTACAAGCGGATGGTGGTCATCAGCGCGGGTGTGGTGATGAACATCGTCACCGCGGCGATCCTCTTTGTGATCGTCTTTTCGATCGGGCTCAAGACCGAGTCGCCGCGGATCGGTAACGTGGTGCCGGGCTCGCCGGCAGCGCTCGCGACGGCGAGTGTGGGGAGCGAGATGCTCACGGGGCTGATGGTGGGCGACACGGTGGTGTCGGTGGGCGACGACGAGATCGAGGCGTTCAAGGACATCAGCCTTGCGGTGGCGATGAGCCGCAAGGACCGCCCGGTTTCCGTGGCCGTGCGGCGCGAGGGGTACGCCGAGCCGATCACGTTCATCACCAGGCCGAAGGTTGAACCGTCTAGCGGCATGCTGGCGATCGGCGTGTGGCCGGCGTTCTCGGGGACGCTGGTGGATGGCGCGACGGAGAAGGACCGCGAGCGCCTCACCGAGCGGCTCACCACACTCGGTGCGCCGGGTGTTGAGCCGGGGATGAAGCTGGTGGACAAGGCCGGCGAGGAGCTGGACTTCGCATCGCTCAGCCGTAGCGCCAAGCGCAGCGGCGGGCAGCCGTTTGTGACGTACTGGCAACCGACCAATGGCGGGGCGAAGGGGGCCGCGGTTGAGCGGACGGTTACGCCGGCGGCGGAGTTTCAGCGGGCGGTGGTTGAACGCGAGGGCGGGGCGACCAACGCGACCGAGCACCTGGCCGGCCTCACGCCCGTGATGGTGGCCAAGGCCGTTGCGCCGGGGAGCAACGCCGAGAAGGGGGGCATCCGCGCGGGGGACATCTTCGCGCGATTGGGTGATGTGCAGTGGCCGAGCATCGACGATGGGCTGCGGCAGATCGGCGCGCCGGGCCGGGCGTCGATCCGCGTGAGCGTGCTGCGCGACGGCCAGATCGTTGACTTGAAGGACGAGGTTGCGATCACGCAGGGGCGGATCGGCATCGAACTCGCGACGACGGCGCGCACCAGCTCGATCGTCACGCGCTTCCCGCGCGGGAAGGTGACCGAGGCCGATACGGGCGGGAACATCGGGCCGGGCAAGGTGCGTGATGCGGCGGTTCCGTTCGCGGCCACCAGTGCGGAGGTCACGCCGGGCAGCCGCATCCTCCGCGTGGGCGGGCGCGCGACGCCGACGCTGCTGGATGTGCGCACGGAGATGCAGGCCCTGATTGCGGCCGGGCTCAACGACATCCACCTGACGGTTGCCCCGCCCGGGCCCGACTCTCCAGAGGCCGAAGGGGCGACGCGGGCGGTGGTGCTGCACCTTGGGGCGCAGGACGCGGCGGCGGTCGCCGCGCTCGGCTGGGAGAGCCCGATCCCGCGCGACTTCTTCCTGACATCTGAGGTGGTGATCCAGCGGGGCGGCGTCTTCCCGGCGATCGCCAAGGGCTTGGATGAGACGAAGAAGATGGTGCTGACGACGTACCTGACGTTTGCGCGGCTGTTCCAGGGGACAGTGAAGGTCGAGCACCTCAAGGGCCCCATCGGCATCGCGGATGTTGGCACGAAGCTGGCAGGCAAGGGGACGATCTGGCTGCTGTTCTTCATGGCGGCGGTGAGCGTGAACCTGGCGGTGGTGAACTTCCTGCCGCTGCCGATCGTTGACGGCGGGCACTTCTGCTTCCTGCTGTGGGAGCAGTTCACGGGGAGGCCCGTGAGCGCGGCGGTGCAGAACGTTGCCGCGCTGATCGGCATCGCGCTGATCGGCGCGGTGTTCCTGATGACGACGTACAACGATCTGGCGAACCTTCTGTGGCGGTGAGCGTGGCCATCAACCTGCTGCCGCGCCCGCTGGCGATCAATCTGCGTATAGCGGATGCGGACTGGCTCGGGCTGGCGTTGCTGCTGGCGATTGGGTTTGGTATCGCGTGGGTGGCCGGTGTGGTGTATGCGC
>JAUXUZ010000521.1 GCA_030680655.1 Phycisphaerales bacterium | reverse complement strand
GCAGGTTGGAAACCTGCCCCACGCGGCCAAGCAGGTTGGAAACCTGCCCCACGCGGCGGCGTACGAAAGCGGGCTGCACGGCGGTGGCGTTTACTGGGCGAGCGACTACTTCGGGAAGATGTACGAGTTTGCGCGGGACCTGATCCGCAAGCACAAGGCGTACGTGTGCGAACTGAGCGCGGAGGAGGTGGCCAAGCGCCGCGGCACCCCGAGCGTGCCGGCGACGAGCCCGTTCCGTGATCGGCCGGTGGAGGAGAGCCTGAGGCTCTTCCAGGAGATGAAGGAAGGGAAGCACCCCGACGGGAGCATGACGCTGCGGGCGCGGATTGAACTTGCGTCGCCGAACTTCAACTTGCGCGACCCGGTGATGTACCGCATCCTGCACGAGGAGCACCACAACACGGGGCGCGAGTGGTGCGTCTACGCGATGTACGACTGGGCGCACGGGATCGAGGACGGCCTGGAGAAGGTGACGCACTCGATCTGCACGCTGGAGTTTGAGAACCACCGGCCGCTGTACGACTGGTTTATCGACGCGATCAACCAGGGGCGGGCGGAGAGTGACAGGCTGTGGCACTCGCAGCAGATCGAGTTTGCGAAGCTGCAGTTCACCTACACGGTACTGAGCAAGCGGAACATGCGGCGGATGGTGGAGGAGGGGTTCGTCAAGGGGTGGGACGATCCGCGGATGCCGACGCTGAGCGCGATGCGGCGTCGTGGGTACACGGCCGCGGCGCTGCGGGCGATGTGCGAGGATGTGGGCGTGACGAAGGTTGAGAGCGTGATCGACCTCGGGCGGCTTGAGAACGCGGTGCGCGCGGACTTGAACAAGACGGCGCCGCGGGCGATGAGCGTGCTGCGGCCGCTGAAGGTGATCATCGAGAACTGGCCCGCCGGCAAGGTGGACGAGCTGGACTTTGTGATCAACCCCGAGGACCCAGCGGCGGGGAAGCGGAAGGTGCTGTTCACCGGTGAGTTGTACATCGAGCGTGAGGACTTTCAGGAGGTGCCGGAGAAGAAGTTCTTCCGGCTGGCGCCCGGGGCTGAGGTGCGGCTGCGGTGGGCGTACTTCATCAAGTGCGTGGGCGTGGAGAAGGACGCGGCGGGGAACGTCGTCGCGGTGCGCTGCACCTACGACCCCGCGACGCGCGGCGGCGACTCGCCGCTGGATGCGGAAGGAAAGCCGCTGCGGAAGGTGAAGGGGACGCTGCACTGGGTGAGCGCTGCGCACGCCATCGGTGGCGAGGTGCGGTTGTTTGAGCGGCTGTTCGCTGCTGAAGCGCCGGGTGAGAAGACGGGGAAGTGGGAGGATGATCTGAACCCGGCCTCGCTTGAGGTGTTGAATGGTGCGAAGCTGGACCCCGTGCTTGCCGGTGCGAAGGTGGGAGAGACGTTCCAGTTTGAGCGGATGGGGTACTTCTGCGTGGATGCCGACAGCGCGCCGGGCAAGCCGGTGTTCAACCGGACGGTGACGTTGAAGGAGAGCAAGTAGGCCAGATAGGTCGTATGAGTCCTATGGGGCGTATATGGCCTGCTTGATCATGCCTCCGCGCGTGCAAGGGCGATGCTGACGCGCAGGAGTTCGGCGACGCTCCATGCTTGGGCGGGGCATCCGCCGGGCTGCTGGGGTTCGTCGGTGGTGTCGTCGCCGTCGTAGACCTCGGCGATCTGGCCGCAGCAGCCGGTGTCGAGCGAGGCGAGCGAGGGGGCGAGGAGTTGCTGGGCGCTGGCGACCGACTCGGCGGACCAGTTGCCGGCGCGTGCGGTGGCCTCGGCGAGCGGGCCCAGGAGCCACGGCCAGGCGGTGCCGTTGTGGTAGGCGGCGTCGCGGTCGAACATGCGCCCGCGGAAGCGCCCCTTGTAGCGCCAGTCGCCGGGCTCGAGCGTGCGTACGCCGTGTGGTGTGTAGAGCGCGTTGGTCGAGGCGGTGACGATGCTCTGCTGCTGCGTGGGGGCGAGCGGGGAGTGGGGGAGGCTGACGGCGAAGAGCTGGTTGGGGCGGATCTCGGGCGCGGGGGCTCCGTCGTCGGCGAGCAGGTCGAAGAGGCAGGCGCGCTCGCGGTTCCAGAACCGGACGCGGAAGGACTCGCCGACGCGGGCGGCGAGGTCTGCGTAGGCGGCGGCGTCGGCGG
>JAUXUZ010000520.1 GCA_030680655.1 Phycisphaerales bacterium | reverse complement strand
TCGCCGAGGGCTACGGCATCGTGGTGCTCGAGAGGGCGGCCGGGGCGGCGTCACGCGGACAGGCCGCGCGCGCCCGAGTCGCCGGGTGGGGGGAGTCGGCAGATGCGCACCACCTGACGCAGCCGCACCCAGAGGGCACAGGGGCACTCGCGGCGATGAACCAGGCGCTGGCTAGAGCTGGAGTGCCACCACGCGAACTGGGAATGGTGGCGGCGCACGCGACGGGCACGCCCGACAACGATGGGGCGGAGTTCGCAGCATTGTCACGACTCCTGGGTAATGATCTGCCACGCGTTCCAGTGGTCGGCTTCAAGAGCTTCCTCGGGCACACCCTTGGTGGAGCCGGAGCCGTCGAACTGGTGATGTCGAGCATGGTGCTGCGCGACTGGCGCGTGCCCGCGTGCCCGAACGTCCGCGCTGAGGATGTTGAGTTCCCCGGGCTGCGCGTGACGAGCGGCCGATCCGTCGCATTGGGATCGGGCGCCACGCTGAACACGTCGCTGGGATTCGGCGGAGCGAACACGTGCGTCGTGCTCACGACGCCGCAGCATCTTGCTCTCCCGGTCCTCCCTGCCGCCGGGCCAGATGCGTGGATCACCGGCGTTGGGGTGGTGCTGCCCGGCGCAGTAGGGCACGCACCGTTCGTAGAGCGGACGCTCGGCCGTGGGGCGTGGAATGGCGCTGGCGTGGACGACGCCTCGATCACCGAGTACCTCAACGTACGCCGCTCACGCCGTATGAGTCAATACGTCAAGGCGACGCTCGCGGCGGCAACGATGGCGTTGCGGGACGCTGGCCTGTCTAACCGTCCAGATCGCACGGCGAGTGCTGCGGCCATTCTCGGAACTATGCATGGCTCCGCCTGCTTCTGCTACGAGTACTACGCGCAGATTGTCAGCGAGGGTGCGCTCGCCGCGAACCCCGTGCTGTTCGCTGAGGGCGTTCCCAACGCGGCGGCTGCGCATCTCAGCACAACGCTGGGCGTTCAAGGCGCCTGCCAGACGATCATTGGGTCGCGTACCGCCGGCCTTGATGCCCTGGCGCTCGCGGCGCTACGCGTGCGGAGCGGAGCGGTCGAAACCGTGATCGTGGTCGCCGCCGAGGAGCCCTGCCCAGTGGTGGAGATGGCGTACCGAGCGCGTGGCATGCAGGCGTCCGAGGGGGAGCGTCCGTTACCGCCCAACCAACGGGCCTTCCAGAGCGTCGGCGGCGGCGTGGCCTTTGTGCTCGAGTCTTCGGTGACAGCAGCTGCACGCGGTTTTGTGCCCTACGCCGCCGTGCTGGGGAGCGCCTGGGCAACGTCAAACGCCGGCGGCGCGGCGGCCAACGTCGCTTCAGTCGTTGCACGGTTGGGCGAGCCCGTCAGGTTGATCGGGTCTGCGTGCGGTACATGGATCGATCGAGCCGAGCGGATCGGTGTTCGCCGCGCAGGATTGCGAGCCGAGCTCGTGACCATTGCCGACCGTTTCGCCGAGGCGTTCTCAGTGACGGCGCTGATCGGGATAGCCACGGAACTCTCGGGCGGGCAGAGCGGAGAGCGGTTCGCCTCGCTCTGCACAGATTGGACGGGTGCTGCGTCGGGCGTCGGCCTCCAACGACTGGGCCGCAGGCTAGAACGGGCTCAAACTTGAACCGGAGCAGGCGATGAAGGACTCGTACGACGTTGTAATCGCCGGAGGCGGACCGGCCGGCTCGACCGCGGCGATTGTGCTGGCTCGCGCAGGCTTTCGTGTGTGCGTGCTGGAGAAGGACCGGCACCCGAGGTTCCACATCGGCGAGTCGATCCTGCCGCGAACGATGCTGCTGCTGAGGCAACTGGGCCTTGAACAAGCCGTGCTGGAACTGACCCACGTGACGAAACTCGGGGCCGAGTTCGGCTTTGGCAACGATCACCGCACTCGGAAGTTCTCATTCGCAGACGGGCTGGTCCCCGGCTCATCCGTGTTCAACATCGAACGGTCGAAGTTTGACAAACTGCTGCTGGACAAGGCCAGAGAGGCGGGAGCAGAGGTCTTCGAGGGAAGGCCGGTCAAGGGCGTGACGAGGCTGCAAGAGAACGCCGTTGAGGTGGAGACGGCAGAAGGGCCGGTGTCGGGGCGGTTGCTGCTGGACGCCTCGGGGCACGGGACGGTTGTCGGCCGGGCGCTCAAGCTGCGAAGAAACTTCGAAGACCCGGAGCTGCAGAAAGTCGCCTACTTCCAGCACTTCGAGAACGTCGAGAGACCGCCGGGGAACGAGTCGGGTCACCCCGCGATCTTCATGTGCGACGAAGGGTGGTTCTGGGTGATCGGGCTGAGCGAGACGAAGACCAGCGTCGGCTTTGTCACGCGTCCATCGTTCGCAAAGTCGCTCAACGTCTCGCCCTCAAGGCTGCTCCAGTGGGCTGTGTCCCGGTGCCCCGTCGTGCGCCACCGGATGCGAGATGCGACTGGCCCAGCCGAGAACCTGGTGCTCGCGGACTTCAGCTACCGGTGTCGGCCGTACGCCGGACCGGGGTACTTCATGATCGGCGACGCCGCCTGTTTCCTCGACCCCATCTTCTCAAACGGAGTGACACTTGCCATGATGGGCTCAGCCCACACCGCCGAACTCGCCGCGGCCATGCTCCGCGGCGAAACGAGCGCACGGTCGGCCCGGGCACGTCACGTCCGCTACATCGAACGCGGTACGCGGCCGTTCTGGCGCCTCATCCGAGCCTACTACAAGCACTCGTTCCGCGAGTTGTTCGTGCATGGAACCGGCCCCCTGCAGATGCCCGGCGCGATCATCTCGGTGCTCGCGGGCCAGGTGTTTCCGCAGCAGCCGTGGAAGCTGCGGTGGCGCCACGCGGCGTTTGATTTCTGTGTATGGCTGCAGCAATACCACGCGCTCTCCCCCCGGCGCTCCCCCTTCCATCTTGTCAACGAAGAGCCCCATGAACTGCCGCTGATCACAGGCTTGGCGGGATCGGTGATGAGCCCGGCGCAGAAGCCGTCGGCCGCGGCGGCGCAGTAGGGGCAGCGAGAACAACCCGCAGCGCACCGTACCCGAGCAGGCCGAGCACAACGCCGGTGATCACACTGCCGACGAGCCACTCGGCGACGAGGGTGTTGATCGTGGACCACTGCCTCGCCTGCTCGAGCCCGATGCCGGAGAGGTCCGGCAACTGACCGTGCAGCAGCAGGCCACCGACGTAGATCGAGAGCGCGGCAAACACCAAGCCCAGGGGCGGGGTGGAGAGGCTTGACGTACCGATCACCGCCAACGGGTGCAGGCGGAACCGCCCGGACAGCCACAGACACGCAACCGTTTTCACGCCGTACACGGGAAGCGTGGCCATCAGCAGCCCGACGCCGACCGATGCCGCGAGCCGCTCCCGCGAGGCCCCTTGCCCGCGCGCCATCCGCAGCAGACGACGCGGGCTGAACCACCTGCCAAGCCTGCGCGGGATCGTCCCTGTTCGTTCATCGTCGCCCTGGTCGAGCCGCCCAGGCCCCGGAAGGAGCGCCCGCGCAAGGAGCCCCGCGTGCATGCGGACCGACGCCATCGTGTCACCGACCAGGCGAAAGTGTGTCGTACGCCCCCCGGGGACGCGGTAGATGCAGCGGATCGGCGCTTCAACTACACAGATGGCGTGCCACCCAGCGCGAGCGAGCACCTCGGTCTCGAACCCATAGCGTGGCGCGCTCCCCGAGAGAACCGGCATGTGGGCCAGCGGGTAGATGCGCATGCCCGACTGGCTGTCGGTGACCCGCACACCGCTCTCGAGCCACACAAGCCGGTTGGACAGAGAGCGACCAACGCGGCTGGCGCCGGGGGCGTGCGAGCCCTCTTTGGCTCGCGCACCGAGGATCAAAGCCGTGGGATGCGCTGTGCAGCACTCGATCAGCCGCTGTAAATCGGCCGGGTCATGCTGCCCATCGGCGTCGATCGTCGCCACGTGGGTGAAGCCGAGGCGCGAGGCCTCAGCGAACCCTGTGCGCAACGCCGCCGCTTTGCCTTGATTCACGCCGTGAGACCTCACGTGGCGCAGCGGTCCGGCCTCGCCGACGGTTTGCTGCGTCCACTGCTCCAAGACGGCCGGGGTTGTGTCGGTGGAGCCATCGTTGATCGCGATAATCGGCAAACCGTAACGGCCAAGCTCGGTGAGAACTTGCTCAACCGTGCGCCCATGGTCGTAGATGGGCACAAGCACGGCGATTCGGGGGCTGGATGGCCCCTGCTTGTCGCTCAAACGGGATGCGGGTCGCTCAGGGGTGGTCAAGGTCGTCATCCTAACCCTGCTGAACCGCCACTCCTCAACGCTCACACTTGTTGTGGTTTCAG
>JAUXUZ010000518.1 GCA_030680655.1 Phycisphaerales bacterium | reverse complement strand
GGCGGCGCTGGTGCGCGCCTGCCCGACGGCGATCAGCCGTGTGAAGCTGGCGTGAGCGGGTTACGCGGCTTCGGGTGAGGGCGCTCCATCGCCTTCCTCGTATGCCTGCTGCTCCTCATGGCCGGCGAGGGCTTCGCCGCTCAGAAGGGCCTGGTTGTAGGCTGCCACGGCTGCCGCCTCTTCGTTCTTGACCACGCGGGCCATGATGAGGCAGAACATGAACAGGGGGGGCATGCCCAGCAGGTACCCCTGCTTCAACGACATCAGGAATTGGAAGATGACGATGCCCGAAAAGAGCAGGGCAGTGGTTCGGCGGCGGCGGTCGTCGCCGGCGATCGCGATCAGCCGGAGGCAGTACTTCGTGGTCATGTAGAGGATGCCGCTGAGGATGACGATCCCGATTAGGCCGTACTCGGTGAGGGTCTCAACCACAATGTTGTGGGGGAACCAGTGCGGGTTCTCGCGTGAGCGGATCGTGTAGAACTCGTTGAAACCGGCGGCGCCCAAGCCGATCACCCAGTTGAGCGGCGACGTGATGTACCCGCCGAGTACCGAGAGCGACATATCGAGGCGTTGGCTGATGCCTTCGGCCGAGCCTTGCCCGGTCCAGCGCGACTGGCCGGCGCTGATGACGAAGGTCGAGAAGATGAAGTAGAGGAAGCCAAGCATCAGCACCATCACCACTGCGGTACCTGCGATGCGCGCGGCGCTCCGCGTGCCGGTAGCGAAGGGCAGCAGCACGCCGATGATCGCGACCGCGGCGACGAGCTGCAAGCGTGAGCCCGAGAGCAGGGCCAGCGCGAGGCCGAGAAGAACACCAGCCCACTTCAGGACGGTAACGCTACTGGAGCGCTGGGCGGGCTGGTAGATCGCCGCAACGATCGCCAGGATGGCCCCCGCGTCGGCGATGGCCAGGGGGTTCGACATGAGCGTTCCGTACCCGATGACGTACCCCAGGTCGACGACGAAGCGATCGTTGATGAACTGCGCCCGAGGGTTGACGAGCATCAGGGCCATGACGGTAATGCCGCTGACCATGAGCGGCACGGCGATGCTCGCGAGTTCGTCGAGGTCCTTCAGCAGCAGCGGGGCGATACAGAAGAAAAGAAAGAAGTAGGCCCACGACTTCTCAAGAAAGTACGTGGCGCTGTCGGGTGAGGGCGTCCAGAGTATGGAGGCGATCGCGTAGACGTACAGCCCAATCACGGCGAAGAACAGCTTGTTCAGCGCCCCCTTGAGGATCGGGTCGCCGCGGAAAAAGTGGTACGCGATCCCGAAGACAGCGATCAGCCCGATGACCGCGTTTGTCAGCCACCCGTAACGCAGGCGCAGCTCGGGCATGTAGCCCATGATGATCTGCTCGGCCGGGAACATCATCAGCACGGGCACGATGGCCAGGTGCGGCTTGAAGACGCAGTACGCGACCCCCGCCACCGCGAGGACGGCCACAAATATGGCGAGGACGGTTTCCATGGTGCTTCCAGGGTCGACGGGCTTGGGCGGGTGGGCGGGCAAGAGCCCGGGTCAATGACAGAGCGGTGATTATCGGCGTTCGAACGGCGGGTCGTGAGGGGTCCGTGCATTTGTTCGGGAGAAATACGTATGTGCATGGGGGTGTGTAGGTTCTGTATCACGCTCACTGTTGCCCGGAAACTCCGGTGAGTCGATCCACCCAGGCCGCGAGTCGATCTAGGGGCTCGAGGCGAGCAAGGTTGAGCGAAAGCATGAACAAAGCACTCGGACGGTTGATCGGTGTGGCGGTGTGTGCGGTCGCGACGGTTGCGCCCGCGGCGACGGCCGACGCGCCCTACCCCCAGTGGCCCCTTCCGCGCGGCACTCCGGTTATTGAGCAGGGTCGCCGGGGCATGAACCCGCCGGGCGAGTTCGCGCTCTTCAACAGCTTCTGGGCCGAACGGACGGACTGGTTTAACGTCGACGTGTCGGGCATTCCCTACCGGCAGGACGTCGTGCTCATTCCGGCGACCCGCACACCGACGTACCCGATCGCCGGTCCGCACTTGATCGAGCTCTTCCCCGGCGGGCGCGAGGCTTTTTACGCGCAGCTGGACCAGGAGATCCGCACGACCCTCAGCAGTTGGATACCGATGGCCGACTACAACGGTCTGCTCGTGTTTGACTACGAGTTCTTCAGCCCGAACTGGACCGGGCACCGCAATGTCCCCAGCACCGATGCGCGCACCGCCAACGATGAGGACTATATCGACGATTGGCGCGAGACTTTGCGCGAGACACGCCCGTTCCAACTGGCGGGGTTGACGCCCGACCAGCAGGAGGCGTATCTTAAGCAGGAGTGGCTCTCGACCACGCGCGAGTTTTTCGAGCGCTGCTACAACTCCGCCAAGCAGCTGCGCCCGCGGGCACTGGTCACGTTCTACAACCAACCGACGCAGACCTACTGGGCGTGGCGATTCCCCGCCCAAGCCGAGGCGCTGCGGTACGGCAACGACGTTGAAGCCCGTTGGTACTTCGATATGGTCGATGTGATCTGCCCTTCGGTCTACCCGTTCTACAAGTCCGTGGCCGACAGCGAGACGCCCCGTGTCGGCGAGGACCGCGAGCGAGACTTCAACGCTTATGTGCAGGCCAACATCGCCGAAGCGCTCAGGCTGGCCAACGGCAAGCCCGTGTACCCGTACGTGGGCTTTCAGTACCACCCAAGCAACCAGGTTTACGGGTGGCAGGCGACCAACGACTTCAACATGCGCCGCCCTGTCGAGATCGCCCGCGAGTTGGGGTGCAACGGTGTGATCGTCTGGAGCTGGGTTCGCAACCAGACCGACTTCGATATCTGCCAGCCGTACATCAGGGATCACTACGCGCCGTTCCTGCGCCAGGTCGCCAACCTGTCGGCTCTGGCGCCGGCTAACCCCGCTCCGCCTGCAGGTGGCGGTGGCGGCGGGCTTGCGGGTGGCGCCGGTACCGGTACCGGCAGCGATGGCGGCACCAGCGCAGGCGGTGGATCGCCCGGCGGGACAACCGGCGGCGGTGCGACCAGCGGTGGCGGCGGCTCTGTCGGGCCGGGCGCGGGAGGGATTGGCGGCGGCTCGGGCGTGATTACGGTGGGCGGCGGATCCGGCGGCTCAGGAGCGGTATCGGGCGCAGGCTCGAGTTCGGGTTCTGGTTCGGGCGTTGTGAGCGTCGGTGGCGGGACCAGTGGAGGATCAAGCGCATCGGCGGCTGGCGGCGCGCCGGCAGCCGGCGGAGCGAGCAGTGGTGGGGGCAGCGGTGCCAGCGGCGGCGGCAGCGGCGGCACGGCAATCGCGGGCGGCGCTTCCAGCGGCACAAACGCAACCGGCAGCGTCAGCACGTACACCAACGACGCGGCTGGCGGTGGCGGCGGCTCGTCCAGCCCGGGCGGCTGGGCACCGATGGTCCAGCTGTCGGCGGGGGATGAGAACCTCTTCGCTCCTGGCCTTTCGATGCTGCTCGCGCCCGGCGAGGGGTACGCGGTCGTGCCGATGGTTGACCTCAACGGCGCCGACATCCGCACCGCCGCCGGTGACGCCGAAGGCATGGACCTTGCCAGGAGCCGCATGCTGGGCCTTGGCGACGGGGCGGCGAACCTCGACGGCGCACGCATCATGCGCCCGGGGGTTGACGATGGGATGCTCGCTTCGTCATCAAAGTCGAGCAGCGAGAAGTTCCGGATCGTCCGGCCCGGCATGGACGCGGGCACCTACGCGATCGGCGGGGCGCTCGCGGGCGCGGCGGGCCGAGCGGCGAATGAGCCGCTGCGGATCGTCCGCCCCGGCGGCACGAACGGTGCGGGCGCAGCGGGAGCGCTGCTGAGCACGTCTCAGCTTGCAAACGGGGCGCGCATCGTGCGGCCCGGTCAGGGTGCCGACACTCAGCCGATCGAGCAGTTGCCTCTGCCGATCGCCATCACCGGCGTTCCGACATCACCTTGAGCGTCAGCAGCCGGCGAAGAACCGGTCGATGAAGACCACAAAGTCGTTGTTGTCGAACAGACCATCGCTTCCGCCAAGCCCGCCCTGGATGCCAAGGTCGGCGGTGGGGCTCTGGGCGAAGAAGGCGTCGATGAACGCGACGAAGTCGTTGTTGTCCAGGACTCCGTCGTGCCCTGGCAGGCCGCCCTGCTGGCCCAGGTCGGCCACTCCGCACGGGGCGGGCCCCGAAGCGCACTCAAGCCCGACGATGGAGAAATCATCCAAGGCTGCTTCGACCAGTGAACCGGGAGCCGCGTCCTCAGCGATGAACCGCACCTTGACCTGCGCAGTCGGCGTGAGGCCCAGCGACGAGAACGTCCACGACGCGAAGCGCCAACCCGGGTTCGTGTCGGGGGAGTTTGCGGGGCCGACGGTTTCCGCGTCATTCCACGATGACCCACCGTTGGTTGAGACCTGCACACGGAAGATGTCGCTGTAGGGCGATGCGCTGGTGCCGTTGGAGTACCAGCGCCAGTACGAAACCGTGGCGTCCGCGACCGACGAGAGGTCGTAGACGGGGCTGTTGAGGACCACCTGCCCGCCGTCGATGTCTGCATCACCCAGGCCGCCACCAATGGCCCCCTGCCCTGTGAAGAAGCAGACGGTGCCGGTGCCGGGCGTGTGGTCGTCCTCGGGCTGGGCCGCGGTGCCGTTCGGGTTGCCGCGGACCCAGAAGCCGGTGGTCGCGGTGTCGGGCCCGGTGGTCCAGCCGCTGGTGGTCTCAAAGTCGTCGCTGACGAGGTTCGCGATCGACGTAAAGACCGAGCCGGCGTTGAAGGCCACCGGTGCGCTGGAGGGGCTGGTGCGGCCGCCGAGGCTGGTGCCGACGCCGACGTAGTAGTCGATGCGTGCCAGGCACGGTTGCGCGGGGATCGTCGCGAGGTACTGGTTTGTGCCGGTGCTGACCATCGGCACCGTCGTGAACGTGCCGCCGTCGATGCGGTAGCTGAGCGTGCCCGAGTCCGGCGTCAGCGTGAGGCCCGAGCCGGTGATGTCGACGTGGAACGCCGTCACGGCGGTTGGCGAGAACTGCGTGGGGAGCCCGTCGGGGAAGGAGAAGGTCACCAGATTGGGGACTACGAATGACTCGACGACGCCGCTGGTGCTGGACGCGGCGGGCACCGATGCGCCGAAGCCGATGCCGCGCTTGGCGAAGGCGGTCCAGAGGGTGGCGGCATTGGCCCCGCCGGTCAGGGCGGTGTCGGCGCTCAAGATGGCATCGCGCGACTGGATGAACGTCGGGTTGCTGGGCGCAAGCTTCATCCCATCGATCACCAGCTGGAGCATCAGCTCGTTCCCGGCGAAGCCGTGGGCGGCGATCATGGCTGCGCGGCACTCCCAGAGGATCTGGCACCAGACCTCGCCGTAGTCGTGCACGCCGCTGTTTGACCCGGAGGGCCGAGCGGACGAGCGGGGCACAGAGGCAGAAACGTTGTAGAGAGCGGAGTCGATATCGCCGAGCGTGAGCGGGCCCTTGTTCATGTCGGTGGTGTACGGGTAGCGGCGGATGCCGAAGTAGTAGTTCCGCGTGAGGCCGCTGAGCAGGTAGGTTGCGTACGGCCCCATGGTGTAGACCGCGTTTGGGTCGTCGACGGGCTGCGAGTTGATGCTCAGCGCAAGGAAGTCGGACCATCCTTCGCCCATGCCCCCCGACTGGGACGAGCTCAGCGAGCCGTGGAGCCTGATCGACACGCCGTGCGCCAGCTCGTGGAAGACGATGTCGGACTCGAAAGCGCCGTCGCGGTCGGGGTCGGGGCCGCTCCAGATGTACATCTGGCAGCGCCCACCGCTGCCGTCTGTGCCGCTGGTTGAGAAGTTGGCGTTGTTTGTTCCCGTGCCGTCTTGAACGTCCGCCTGGATGGCGTCGTTACCGGCGCCGCCAAGGCCGAAGTTGTTGGTCTGGTAGTTGCCCGCGGGTTCGTTGAAGCCGAGGCTGTAGAGCCGGTCGTGGAAGCGGTTGGTGAGGTAGAACATCTGCACCACCGCGGCGTCTTTGTAGCTTGAGGGGGCGAGGGCGAGGTCGAGCGGGAAATCGAAGTTGAGCCCGGCACCGCCGTTTGGGCGGGGCAGGTCGGCGATGTTGTTGGCGTCGGTGTCGGTGTGGGCGTCGACGTTGTTGCCGACCGTCTCGGTGCCGGAGGTGATCCAACTTAGCG
>JAUXUZ010000510.1 GCA_030680655.1 Phycisphaerales bacterium | reverse complement strand
CGAACCGTCGGAGCGGTGCACGATGAATCCGTCGGGGCTGCTGAAGCGGTCGGCGCGGGTGCGCCAGTGGGCCATGCGGCCGAACAGTTCGTCGGCGCCCTGTGCGCTCAGCTCGCCGCGGTCACGCAGAGCGGCGATCGCGGCGACGTCACCGGGGGTGATGAGCAAGTCGGTGATGGTGACGGACTCGGTCTGCGTGCCCTCATCGGCGGAGTCCTCGCTGTGGGCGGCGAGCTCGGCGCGGCGTTCGTTGACGCGTTTGAGGCCGCTTTGAAGCAGCAGGTTGGCGCACGCCTTGGCCGCGCCGGTGGGTGAGAGCCCGTGGAGGACGGCGGCCTCGCGGGCACGGTCGAACAAGTTGGCGTCGGCGGGCTCCGCGGCAAGGGCCTCCGCGTCTTTGGCGGAAAGGCCCAGGGCACGGGAGCGTTGAAGCCGCGCAAGGGGAAGCTCGGGCATCGCGCTGCGGAGGCGCTCGACCATCGGGCGTTCGATGGCGACGGGGAGCAGGTCAGGGTCGGGGAAGTAGCGGTAGTCGTGGGCGTCTTCCTTTTCGCGCATGACGAAGGTGACCCCCTTGTGGTCGTCCCACGCGCGGGTCTGCTTCGAGCCGGGGCCCATGGTGCGCCCGTCGGCCTGCCAGCGCTTCGGCTGCTCGCGGAACTCGTGCTCGATCGCCCCGCGCACGGACTTGAAGCTGTTGAGGTTCTTCACCTCGACGATGGGCGTCTTCACGAGATGGCCGTCGCTGAGGGTGAGGTGGCAGTTGATGTTGGGCTCAAACCGCATGTGCCCCTTCTGCAGCACGCCCGCGCTGGCGCCCAGGAAGCGGCAGATGTCGCGGAGCGTCTGACAGAAGACGACCACCTCCTCGGCGGTCTCAAAGTCGGGCTGCGTGACGACCTCCAGCAGCGCGGTGCCGGCGCGGTTGAGATCGAGGATCGAATGGTCGATCGCGCCGCCGCCGGGGGCATCGTGCAGCAGCTTGCCCGCGTCCTCTTCAAGATGGGCCCGGATGACGCCGATGCGCCGCGGCTGTGCATCGTGGTCGACGGCGATCGAACCCCCGCGCTGCTGGTCGGCCGGGAGCGGACGCGGGATGTCGAGCACGCCGTCGAAGCAGAGCGGCCGGTCGTACTGGCTGATCTGGTACCCCTTGGGCATGTCGGCGTAGAAGTAGCTCTTGCGGTCCCAGCGGGTGAGTTCGGCGATCTGGCAGTTGAGGGCCAGGCCAACCTGGATCGACAGCTCAACCGCTCGCCTGTTCAGCACCGGCAGCGCCCCGGGCAGGCCGAGCACCACAGGGTCGATGCAGGTGTTGGGGCCGGAATGCTCGTACACGCCGCCAGCCGCGGCGGGGCTCGGTGCGCGGCTGAACACCTTGGTCGCGCACGACAGCTCGATGTGCACTTCGAGGCCGATGACGAGCTTGACCGCGGTAATCTGGGGGGCGGGAGAGGCCATGGCAGATGGTACCCGCCGCGGTGGTTACACCCGCGCGAGCATCTGCTCGCCACGCTCAACCGGTGGGGGCGGCGGTGCGTTACGGACCGAACGCACCAGCCACCGCCAGCGCACCTGCAGCCTGTGCAGTGCGACGCTGAGCGACCGCGGAGGATGAACCACGGGCAGAGGTAGACACGGCAGGCGGACCCACTTCACTTCAAGAACTGACATGGCAAGGCTCCAGCGGCCCTGGCTCCCACCCCGGAACAGCCGGGAGATGAGGAGCGGGGCCGTAAACCCGGCGCGGGTGTCTCCACCAGCGCCGAGGGTAAATGGGGGCAAGAAGGGGGGCACATCCCGTCAGGGTGCCGCGCTCGGTGCGGAGCGCTGGCGGAGTGGCGACCATTCAGCCCGTGGGGTCGGTGCGCGCTGTCTTGATCGACAAGCGCGCGGCGACCGCGCACGGCGGGGTGTTCGCCGTTCTCCGTCAGCGTTCCGCCCTGTGGCGGGCGGTCCCGGTCGCGCCACCGCGTGTGACCCGCCCGCACCGAGCGTGGTTGCTCGGCGTCGGGCCTCACCTTGCGGGTGCGCGACCGCCTTGGCGCGAGGGGTTGCCCTGCGCGTTCGGCTGCGGTGATGTGCAAACGGTTGTTAGAAGTCAGTCACAAAATACATCGGGCACCTCCCATCGAGCGGCCGCGCACACAACCGTGAACGCGGCAGGACAAAAACAAAGCGGCCTCGGAGAGAACCTCCGAGGCCGCGTGGATTGATCGTGGATCGTTCCCTTCAGCGTCGGTGGCTTGCACACTCCAGGTTGTCGGCCGTGACGCGGATCATCAGGAACCTCCTAAAAACAGGCCGAAAACGCACACTGCGGCTTCGGAACGGGGACAAGCGTACACGCCTTTTCGCCGCTGTCAAGGCGCGGATGCAGAAAACAACCCGTCCACGGGCAAATGAGATCGACTCGCAACACGCGTCACTGTTTCACCGCACCCATTGCTGCGACACAAGAACGCCGAACACCGCATCGACCTCCAGCCACGCCATGTCCTTCGTCATCGCCGCCGGCGCAAGGGTGCGCACCGTCGGGCCGACGGGCGACCATACCGAAGGGTCCGTCGGTCCAAACAGCGCGAGCGTGCGCACGCCAAGCTGTGCCGACAGGTGCGCGGGGCCGCTGTCGGCGCTCACAACACACGCGGCCTTGCGCACGGCGTTGGTAAGGTCTCCCAGCCGGTTGATGGTGCCGCTCCACTGCCCCTTGCGGATCAGCTCGTTGAACGCGGCTCGCTCCTTCTTGGAGAACTGCTCATCCTCAACCGGACCGGCGATGATCTGCACGCGCTGCGGCGGCGTGAGACCCAGCAACCGGTCAGCAAGCTGCGACCACCGCTCCAGCGGCCAGCGCTTGTGACGCCCACCCGCGCCGACCGACAGCACAACCGGCCCGTGCGGGCCCGGCGCTGCGGCAACGCCGCCAAGCTCGTGCACCCTGAAACGCTTCCACAGCGCGCCCCGCGTCACCGAGCCCGGCGCGCCCGCCAGCACCACCTCAGCATCCGGGAACTCCTCACGCGCTGCCGCCAGCCACCGCCGCCCGCCCTCGGTGCTGTCGTCGGCGAGGAACGAGACCAGCAGGTCCACCGTCGGCCCCGCGTCGGCGCGGTCGCCCCCACTTGGGCCCTGCCACAGCGGCGTCCACCGCGGGCTATCGAGCGGAACGTGCGACACCAGCGGCGAGCCGAGCTGGTTGTTCAGCTCGATCGCGGCCATTCGCCCCGCGCTGTCGTTCGTCACCAGCTTCACGGTGTGCTCCAGCCGCCCAAGCGCCCGCAGCAGCGGCCAGATCAGCACGCCATCGCCCAGCGCCCCGGCATGAACAACCACGACGTTCACGGCTCGCTCCTGCGCCGGCGTGCGCTCGGCTTAACCGGGCCCGGCGCTGCGCCCGTCGCGGCCCGCTCCGCCGTGTGCAGCAGCCGCGCGATGATGCGCGCCGGCTTGCCGAGGTCCGCTGCCAACTCTTTCGCATCGCGCGGCGCGCCACCTTCAAGTCCGTAGCGTGCGGTGAGCAGCGCGCGGTCGCCAGGGGTCAAGCGAGAGAGGTTCAGCCGCACCTCCGCGGGCGGGTTCGTCCACACCTGCCACGGGCAGACCGAGAGCGTCCAGTCGTCCATCACCGGCGCGGCGATCGGCTGCGCTCGCACCTGCCCATCTTTCGACTGCTCGGCCTGCCACCGGCTGACCACGCGGCTGAGCTCCAGGCTCGCCACTCCGGCGATGCGCCCGGCCGTCGGGTCAAACCGGTCGACCGCCGCGGAGAGCGCCGCCAGGCAGCGCACCAGCAAGGCGGCGGCGCGGTCGGACGGGTGCTCCAACAGCGGTGTGCCGGTCTGACCGGCGATCGTGCGCAGCAGCAGCAACTGCTCAGCCCGGACAAGCTCGATCTTCAATTGCGCGGCCCAGCGCAGATCGGTGATCACACGGTCAACGGCGAGCGCCGCCGGACGCGTGCGGCTGAGCGATCGGGCGGTCGTCTGCGCACGAGCGACGAGCGTCCAGTACGCGAACGCGCGGGCACGCTCAACGAACGGGTCAGGGCCACCGGTGCGGACGGCGTCGGCCACGTGCTCGGCGAGCGACGACGCCCCGGGCGCTCCGAGCCCCGTCCGCACCGACCGCTCGGCCAGAAACCGCAGCCCTTCCCGCTCGATCAGCTCGACCGCGCCGGCGGGGATCGGCATGCGCACCGACCGGCACCGGTCGGCCAGCTGGCGTTGACGCGAGCGGAAAACCGTCGCCTCACTCTTGCTCAGCCGCGCCGCGATCGCCGCGGGCTTGACGCCGACGCGCAGCGCCCGCTCGACGAGCCGTCGCTGTCGGGGCGTCACCGCCCGCCGGGGCACACGCTCAACCTCCGGCTTGGCCACGGGCTTCCTGGCCACCTTCGGGCGCGGGCGATTCCCACCCGCCGAGCCCACTACGCGTCCCTCGCGTGCCTCCACCGCCTTTACCACCGCCGACGCGAATACGTTCATCGCTTTGCCGCGTGCGAGCGTCACCCGCCGGCCGATCAACCCGCGCACCCGCGTCCGCTCGATCGTCTTGCGCGACACCCCCCAACGCTCGCGCAGGTCGTCAACCGTGAGCCATTGCGGCGGGGCCAGTTCCTCACGTGTGAACGCCGCCCGGCGCGAGAGCCGGTCGATCAGGCCCGCCAGGTCACGCAGCAACGCCGCGCCGGGGATCATCTCCGGCTCGCTCATCGCCGGGCGGAAACCGGTGATCTGGAAGACCACAAAGTCCTCGGGATACACCGCGACAGGATCGATCATCGCCGCGAGCTTCTCCGCCCGCGCCGTGTGCCGGCGTGCAGCCACCGCCGGCGCATAGCGCAGCTCGTGGGCGATCCGTTCGAGCGCGGCAACCCGGAGTTTCAGCAGGCGGGGCACGGTGGGATCGTTCGCTCTACAAGGCGGGCTCGCCGGCCGCCACCCCGGCCCAGCGCGGCTCAACGGTCGGAAGCAGATTCAACGCAGCGCACTCAGTCAGGAACCTGGCAACGGCCTCCCGCTGGCGCGGGCCGACCTCGTAGCGCAGGTAGTCGGTCACGTACCGCACCGCCAGGTCGCGCGGCCAGCGCCGGTCGTCAACGGCGCGGTCGATGAGCCACGAGGTGCGCTGCACGTTGCGCAGACGCTGGCGGTCCAGCAGCGCCGCGGTCGTCCTGATCCGCAGCTCATCTACATCGGCAGCGCGGCACATCCACACCGCGTACAGGAACGGCAGCCCCGTCCACGCCTTCCACTGCTCACCTAGGTCCAGCTGATGCGGGTAACGCACCGCCGGCGGTGAGTCGGTGACAACCTTGTCACCGATCAGCAGCAACGTCCGGGGCCACTCCCCTCCTTCTCCCGGCTCTGCGGGAGAAGGTGGCTCGGCTTTGCGAGCCGGATGAGGGGGCTTTGCGCTCGCGCTCGACTCCCCCACGCTCACCCGCTCGCGCGCATCAAAGTCCACCACCCGCACATCCCGCCCGAAGCACCGCGCCAGCAGCACCCGCGCCAGCAGCACACTGGTGTGGCTGTCGGTGTCCGCGTGCAACGTCTCCACACGCTCAAGCGGAACCTGGCTGAACATGCGCACCGTCAGCGTCGGCCCGTCGCAGCCGATCCCCCCCACCGGCAGCATGCACAGCGGCACCGGCGAGGTCGCAAAGTCAACGATGCTCGCCAGCGCAACATCGACCGCGCCCTCCGCGAGCATCGCCCCCAGCTTCGCGGGGACCGCCGAGATCACCTCAAGGTCACGGTTGGCCGCCAGCCCCTCGACCAGCGGCAGGGTGTTGAGGTACTTGACCGATCCGATGCGCACGCGGTCCATGCCCAACGCTAGGAAGCGTGGGGCAGGTTTTTAACCTGCCTGAAGTGGACCAGGTTTTTAACCTGCCTGAAGTGGGGCAGGTTTCCAACCTGCCGGGCGCGCAATAGCAGCTTGGAAAGCTGCTCCACACGTCAAACTGAAACTCGATCTGGAAGTGCTGGTGGGGATGCCCGCATCACCGGGCAATACCATCCCCCGTGCCCCTCCCTGCACGATTCCCCGTGATCTGCGGTCCAACGGCCGGCGGCAAGACTGCCGCGGCGGTGGCCCTTGCCCACCTCTTGCGCGAGCGGCACGGCATCGCGGCCGAGATCGTCACCGCCGACGCGTTCCAGGTCTACAGAGGCATGGACATCGGCACCGCCAAGCCGACCCTCGCCGAACGCGAGGGCATCCCCCACCACCTGATCGACGTGGTCGATCCGGCGCAGCGCTTCACCCTCGACCAGTGGCTCAGCGCCGCCGAGGAACTGATCACCACCCTCCGCGCGGGGGGGACGCTCCCCATCGTCGTCGGTGGCACGCACCTGTACATCAAGGCCCTGCTGGAGGGGCTCTTCGACGGCCCGGGCGCAGACCCCGCGCTCCGCAGCGAACTCGATGCGATGGACCCCGCACTCCGCCGCGCTGAGCTCCAGAGGATCGACCCCGCAGCAGCGCTACGCATCCACGCCAACGACACCCGGCGCACCGTGCGTGCGATCGAGGTCTTCAGGCTCACCGGCACGCCAATCAGCGACCACCAGAGCCAGTGGGACCGCGCCGGCGCCGCCCGCAACGATGCCCTGCTGGTCACCCTTCAGTGGCCCACCGATGCGCTCAACCGCCGCATCAACTCTCGCGTGAAGCAGATGATGGAGCAGGGCCTGCTGGATGAAGTCCGCAGAATCGCCGCTGGCCCCGGCTTCGGGCCTCAGTCGTGCGAGGCGCTGGGGTACAAGCAACTACTCAAACTGCTCAATGGGAACAAAGGTGTCTCTGACGCCTCTTTAGGCGACGCGGTCGAGCGGATAAAAATCGAAACCCGGCGGTTCGGCAAGAACCAGCGCACGTGGCTTAAGCGACTTTCCCTCATTCAGGGGAGTCTTCCCATCGACGCCACGACTGCGGATTCGCTAACTGTTGCGCAAACCATTGCTAATACTGCACTTACGTGACCACAAACGGCGTTTCCCAGGGATCCGCTTACCGGAAATGCTCCACCTGGGCCAGACCAGCGGCCGAAACTGGGGGCGGCTCTGGCGGCGTATCGAGGGCCGGATACCGCGTGCCCATGCTTGATCGGGGGGGGCGGGTCGCCTTTCCTCTCTCTTCTGTCCGGTCCGTACTACTCATATGGCTAAGCGATCCCCCACCATCCCCGCCCCCACCACCCCCGGCAAAGCCAAGGCCAAGCCCGCGGCCAAGAAGAAGGGTGCAGGCAAAGCGAAGGTCGAGGCCGCGCCGTTTGATGATGGCATCGACACCGCGACCGACGAGGCGATGGACACAGAGTCCGGCGGCGGCTCTGGGCGCGGCAAGCACCTGGTCATCGTCGAGTCACCGGCGAAGGCGAAGACGATCAACAAGTACCTGGGGAGCGATTACAAGGTGCTCGCGTCGGTCGGGCACGTTCGTGACCTGCCCAGCCGCAACCCCAAGGGCGTGAAGAACCCGGTGCCGGGTGTTGACCTTGAGCACGACTTCGCGCCGACGTACGGCGTGCTCGAGGGCAAGGGCAAGGTCATCGCCGAACTGAAGAAGTCGGCCAAGCACGCCAAAAGTATCTGGTTCGCAACCGACCCCGACCGCGAGGGAGAGGCGATCGCCTGGCACCTCGCAGAAGAACTCGGCGTCGACCCGCGCACCGCCAAGCGTGTGGAGTTCAACGCCATCACCAAAGCGGAGGTGCACAAGGCCTTCGAGCACCCGCGCGCGATCGACATGGACCGCGTCAACGCCCAGCAGGCGCGGCGCGTGCTCGACCGCATCGTCGGCTTCCAGGTTTCGCCGCTGCTGTGGAAGAATGTCGCCCGCGGCCTGAGCGCCGGGCGCGTGCAGAGCGTGGCCGTGCGCCTGATCGTCGAGCGCGAACGCGAGATCAAGGCGTTCACCCCCGACGAGTACTACCAGATCACCGCGAACTTCACCTCCAGCATCGCCAAGGCCGCGGGCCTGGCGACGGCCTGGGTCGCCGAGCAGCAGAAGAAGAACGAGAAGGGCGAGGGGCTCACCGTCAAGGAGCTGAGCAAGTGGCTCGCCGAGAACGGCGGCCTGCGCGCTGAGCTTGTGGATGTCGGCGGCGAGAAGTTCGACCTCGGCAGCGTCGGCGACGCGAGCGAAGCGACGGCCGAGAAGATCGCCGCGCGCGCCAAGCAGCTCGCCGAGATCGCCGGCATGAAGAACGTGCAGGTGGCGACGCGCGAGGACGCCAAGGGCAAGGGCCCGGCGAAGTTTGTGCGGACCATCACCGGCACCGTTGACACGTCAACCAAGTATAAGGTCACGGGCATCGAGACCCGCCGAACCACCACGCGTCCCTCCGCGCCGTTTATCACCAGCACGCTGCAGCAGGCGGGCTCAACACGCCTGGGCTACGGCGCCAAGCGCACCATGGCCGCGGCCCAGCAGCTCTACCAGGGCGTTGACATCCCTGGCGAGGGCCCCGTCGCGCTCATCACGTACATGCGTACCGACAGCACCCGCATCAGCGGCGAAGCGCTGACGATGGTGCGTGAGTACATCCCCAAGGCCTTCGGCGACAAGTATCTGCCCGAGAAGCCCAACTTCTTCGGCAGCACGAACAAAGATGCGCAGGACGCCCACGAGGCAATCCGGCCGACGAGCATGGCCTACCCGCCGAACGCGAAGCTGAAGGCCGCGCTCAAGCCCGACCTCTTCCGGCTCTACCAGATCATCTGGGAGCGGTTCGTCGCGTGCCAGATGGTCCCCGCGGAGTGGGAATCGGTCTCGGCGATGATCACCGGCGGCACCGACCCCAAGACGCCCCTGACGTTCAAGGCGACGGGGCGCACGCTGATCTTCGACGGTCACTACAAGGCCACCGGCGTGCCCCAGAGCGCCGAAGAGCAGATCCTGCCCAAGCTCGACGAGGGGACGCCGATGGCGCCCTTCTACCTCAACCCGCAGCAGAAGTTCACCCAGCCGCCGCCGCGCTACAGCGAGGCGAGCCTGATCAAGATGCTCGAGAGCGAGGGCATCGGCCGCCCGTCAACGTACGCCAGCATCATCAGCGTGATCCAGGACCGCAAGTACGCTGAGCAGATCGACCGCCGCTTTTACAGCACCGACATCGGCGAGGTCGTCACCGACATGCTGATCCAGGCGTTCCCCGACCTGCTCGACCTGGGTTACACCCGCGACATGGAGAAGCAGCTCGACCGCGTCGAAGAGGAGCACATCGACTGGGTCGACATGCTCCACAAGTTCTACGGCCCGTTCAAGAAGCGCCTCGGCGAGGTGGAGGGAACACTCACCCACGCCAAGGCCGAGACCACGCCCGCGCCCTACACCTGCCCCACCTGCGGCTCGCCCACCGTCTACCGCCTGGGCAAGAGCGGCAAGTTCCTCTCCTGCAGCACCTACCCCGACTGCAAGTACGCAGCGCCCGTTGACCGCGAGGGTGTGCCGCGCCAGAACGAGACGACCAACGTCGCGTGCCACCTTTGCGGCCGGGGCATGACGCTCCGCACCGGCAAGTTCGGCAAGTTTCTGTCGTGCTCGGGGTACGGCGACAAGGCCAACCCGTGCAAGGGGATCCTCAAGATCGACCGCGGCGGCAAAGTCGTCGCGCCCTCTACACCGCCCTTCAGGCCCGAGCCTGAGATCCCCTGCGCCAAGTGCGGCAAGCCCAACTACCTCCGCCCGGGCAAGTACGGCCCGTGGCTCGGCTGCTCGAACTTCCCCAAGTGCCGCGGCCGCGGCGACTTCAAGGGCCTCGACGAGAAGGTGAAGGCCGGACTGCTGAAGGAACTCGAAGCGCACCAGAAGGCGCACCCGCCGATCACCATCCGAAACTTGGAAGGCACGCCGCTGACCGGGTTTGATGGGAAGCCGCTGCCGACTGCGCCTCGCTTGGATCAGCCGGAGGAAACGCAGACGGCGGATGTTGGGGCGAGCGAGGAATAGTCAAGGATTACTGGCACATCGCACATTGTTAGTGTATGCTAACTACATGCGCTGCCTTGTCCTTCTTGGACTTTTGAGTGCCTGCGTCGGCCTCCTTCAGGGTTGCTCGGCGTTGCTCGCCACACAGGGAACGTTCTACGGCAACTGGCCGGGGATGCCCGTCGAACGCACCCAGCGCACCTCCTTTGAGCAAAAATGGGGAGCGCCGGTTGGCACAGTGACCGACGACGAGGGGCACGAGTACCTTGAGTATCACACCAGGATCTGGGCGCCAAAGGGCATGCAGTCGGGGCAAGGCGAGGCGATGGCGGGGATGGTCACCCTTGGACTCTCCGAGATCTACTTTCTGCCTGTCCACGCCGCGAGGCTCTGCGGCCTGTTCGACTATCGCCTCGAGTCACGGGTGCAGTGGAACGCCGACGGCTCGGTATTCGCGGTCATGGAAAAGCAGCAGGAGACAACCCACGGTCTGCCCAGGGATTGGACGAGGCGCGTCATCGACGCCTCTACGCACGCAGATGCCTCGGCACCGCCGGCCGAACGAAGCACCAGCGGTCAATTGTCTGATGATGCCCGCACACCGACAACAGGGACTGGACCATAAGCGTCTAGGCTTTACCATGAATACTCGATGCACGTACATTCTCTCGCTGGTAACGGCCGCCGCGATGGCCGGGGCGCTCGGCGGATGCAAGGGCTCGGCCAACCCGCCGTCGGAGACCGGGGGCCAGATGGCGGTCGACACCCTCAGCACTGAAGAGCGGTTCTTCGCCGGGCGGTGGCGCGTGGACATGGAGAAGTTCAGCGCTCGCCTGGAAAAGGAAAGGCTCGCGGGCCGACCCTCGGCCGATGCGGCGATGGGCGTCGGCCTGACCGACATGATGTTCTTCGACCTGGGCGAGGACCGCTCGCTGGCGTGGACCGGCGGAACGATCAAGGAAGGTTGGAAGCTCGACCAGGGAAGAGTCGTCATCGATTATGCCGGCACTCCCGGGGGCATGGTGCTCTCGCGGTGCGGAGACACCATCTGCGTGACCGGCCCGAAACCCGACGAGCGACTGGAACTCGTCAACGTGCCCCGCGGCAAGCCGATCGACCCGGCGACCGTGCCCGGCGAGTGGGCAATCGACGTCGACGCGTCGGCACGGGCGACTGTCGCGTCGCTCAAGCAGATGACCGCTGCGATGGAGCGGATCACCGGCAAGCCCGCCGCCGTGCCGGCGCCCGACGAGGAGCAGATCAAGACGTACCTGCGGAGGATGAGCGCTCCGACCAAGGACGGGCGGAGCGGCATCCGGTTCATTCCCGGCACCGACCCGCGCCACGGAACGGTGGACATGGGCGAGAAGGGCAACAACTTCGTGACGCGCTATGAGGTCTACAAGGACCTGCTGCTGATCAGCACCCCCTCGGGAGGTCCCGACAAGACGTGGACCGCGGCGATGCCCGTGGTCGACGGCGCCCTGACATGGCCCGCGGGCGGGCAGACGCTGCTGTACCGCAGAAAGTAGCAGCGAATCGCTCCACGGCCTCCACGCGGCGTGAACGCGTTGCTCGCGAACAAGAACGCCGGAAAGGGGTGGGAGACGATCTGTCGTCTGACGCAATAGCGCCGGCCTCCCGCGGAGTACCCAACGGCCGCGCTCTACACTCCCGCCCTCCATCCATGTTCAGCCCCATCTCAGACATCCTGGCGGACCTCAAGCTCGGCAAGATGGTGATCCTCACCGACGACGAGAAACGCGAGAACGAGGGTGACCTCATCCTCCCCGCGCAGTTCGTCTCGCCCGAGGCGATCACCTTTATGCTCAGCGTCGCGCGCGGCTACATGTGCCTCTCGCTCACCGAGGCCGACTGCGACCGGCTCGACCTGCACCCGCAGGCCGCGGTGAACACCACCATGCGCGGCACCGCCTTCACCGTCTCGATCGACCTCCACCCGCGCCACGGCGGCACCACCGGCGTGAGCGCCAAGGAACGCGCCAAGTGCGTCGCGATGGCGATCGACCCGACGTTCGGGCCCGAGGAGTTCGTGCGCCCCGGGCACATCAACCCCCTGCGCTCGCGTGACGGCGGCGTGCTGGTGCGCACCGGCCAGACCGAAGGGTCGCTGGACCTGTGCCGCCTCGCGGGGCTCACACCGGCCGCGCTGATCATCGAGATCATGCGCGACGACGGCGAGATGGCCCGCGTGCCAGACCTTGCCATCCTCGCGAAGCAGCACGGCATCAAGATGTGCTCGGTGGCGCAGATCATCGAGCACCGGCTGGCGCGCGAGAGCCTGGTGAAGCGGCTCGAGCCTGTCGCCGGCACACCCATCGTCACACGCCACGGCACGTTCAACCTTGTCGCGTTCGAATCGGTGGTCGACCCGCTGCCGCACGTTGCGCTCACCTTCGGCGATGTCGGCAGCCTCGACGGGCTCGGCCGCGTGGTTGAAGATGCGCGGCCCACACTGGTGCGCATGCACCGGCGCAGCCTGCTGGGAGATGTGTTCGAGCAGGTCGGCGGGCAGGTTGGAAACCTGCCCCACGCGGAGGGGCCAACCGGGCACGACCAGTTGGCCGGGTCGATGCGCGCCATCCAGAAAGATGGGCGCGGCGCGATCGTCTACCTGCGTCAGGAGGGGATGGGCGGGTCGCCAGACAGCGCGCTGGAGGCGCGCCTGCAGACCATCCGCCGCCCGGGGCACGACTCCGGCACCGACACGCCCGACCTCGTCCGCCCCGACGGGCACGGCAACGCACTCCCCAAGCACATGCGCGAGTTCGGTATCGGAGGCCAGATCCTCCGTCAGCTGGGCATCAGCAAGATGCGGCTGCTGACTAACCACACCGCCGAGTTGCCCGGCCTTGATGCGTTCGGCTTGGAAATCGTCGAACGCGTGGGGCTCGGCAAGGCCTGAAGGCTCTCCTTTGACGCGCTGACGCATACCCTAACACACGCCGATCATTGAGTGGGTATACTGTCACTCAGCGAGGGCGCGTTCTGCGTCCCCACCAGAGGATGCCCCAGCGCGCGCTGCGGCGGATTCACCAACTCGAAACGGAGCAACACATGAACAAGTGGACGAAGACGGCCTGCCTCACACTCTGCGCAGGATTGCTGGTGAGCGGTGTCGCTGCGGGCCTGCGCGGCGACCCGACCGACGACGCCAAGAAGGCGCTCAAGGATGCGCAGAAGCAGATGGAGGACATGAAGAAGAAGATGATGGACCCGCCCGCCAACGGCGCTCAGCCCGGCGAGGACCCGATGATGGCGATGATGATGGAGATGAGCAAGCCCGCCGCCGAGCACAACATCATCCACGCCTTCGCCGGGAACTGGGACGCGGCCGTCAAGATGTGGATGGACCCTACGCAGAATGAGCCGGCGGCCTCGACGGGCACCATGAAGGCAACGCTGCTGCACGGCGGACGCTACCTGCAAGGCGAGTACGCCGGCAACTTCGCGGGCGCTCCCTTCACCGGCACCATGACCTGGGCCTACAACCGCGTTGATGGGCGCTACGAGAGCACCTGGTTCGACAGCTTCAGCACCGGCATCATGATGTCAACGGGCAAGGCGAGCGCCGACGGCAAGACCGTCGAATCGACCGGCGAGTTCCGCATGCCCGGCCCCGACGGCAAGCCCATGAGCATCACCCAGCGCGAGACGATCACCATGGTGAACAAGGACAAGTTCACCATGGTGATGTGGCACGCCACCAAGGAGCAGGGCGAGGCCAAGGTGATGGAGATCACCTACACCCGCGCGGCCAAGGATGCGGCCCCCGCAGCGCACCCGGTGCCCGCGGCGCCCGCCGTGCCCGGCATCACCATGCCCCCCAAGTAACGCTCTCTGATGCCAGAGCGGGCGCAGCATCTGCGCTGGCCGCTTCTGGAGCGACCACAAACCCGCTCTGACTGCAAGCCCCCAAGCCCGGCCCTCGCCGGGCTTTTCATTTCTCGCAATGCCCCGGGCGGAGCTTATCGGAGCCCCCCGGCCGTCCGATAGAACCCAGCAGCCGGGCCGCGAAGCCCGAGCGTTGACGTTCACGATCACGTTCTCCTGCCCCTTCACCGCCGCCCCAAGAGGAGCATCCGCATGCACCTGCTCAGCATCCTCGCCATCGCCATCGCCGCCGCCGCGCCCTTTGTTGCATCGCTCGATCCAGCGAGCGACGCCCCGGCAGCCAGCCCTCCTGTTGCCAGTGCTCCCGCGGCCAGCACCCCAGTGACCAGCGCCCCCGCGACCGCCACCCCCGCCGCGATGCCCGCGCCCAGCACTGCGCCCGTCGCCGAGACTCCCGCGCACGGCTCGCTCTCCAGCCTTGTCGCCGAGGCCATCAAGCGCAAGCTCGATCGCGCCGCCGCGACCACCGGCGGTACCATCGCGCTCCCGGGCACGCCGATGCTCGCCCCACTCGATGACCAGCCTTCGATCGACCCCGCGCGCACCGTGACCTTCGGGCCCGGCGGCGGCGCACCCGACCCCTCGATGATGAGCAGCAGCGCCCGAGTGATGATGGGCTCGCCCACCGACGGTTCCCCCTCTTACAGCCGCGTGCTCACGCCGCAAGCCGGAACGCCCGAGCTGGGCGCAGCGGCCTCTCCGGCCGCCACTGCCGCGCAGGGCGGTGCGGCGCCCGCAGCCAACCCGTTCGCCCCTGCCGCGCAGCCCGATAGCGCCTTTGAAGTCCCGCCCGCCGCGGCCGACCCGGGCATGAACCACAACCTGCTCGACCTCTTCGTCGGCACGTGGGATGTCTCGGCGAACTTCGACACCGGGCCCGGCCAGCCCTCCGAGACCGCCAGCGGCTCGATGGTCAACTCGTGGCAGCTCGGCGGGCGCTGGTTGAAGCAGGACTACACCGGCCAGATGGCGAGCCTGGGCTCCTTCCGCGGGCTGGGGTACATCGGTTACGACAACATCGCACGCTGCTTCGTGGCCACGTGGATGGACACCCTCAGCACCGCCTGCCTCACCAGCAAGGGGAGCTTCGACGAGGCCAGCGCTACGTTCACACTCAGCGGTGACTTCACCGCGCCCGGCGGCGAGAAGTTCAAGCAGCGACAGGTGATCACCGTGCTGAGCCTCGACCGCTACACCGTGACGATGTTCCTCACCGGGCCCGACCACGTTGAGTTCAAGACCGGCAACCTCGAGTACACGCGCAGCATCCGCACCATCACCAACGCCAACGCCTCGGCGAAGTAGGCCGGCGCAGGCGTTATACCAGGTGCGCGAACATCGGCAAGTCGCCCACCAGCGGCCGGGCGTACTCAAGAAACGCCTTGCTCACGTCGTGGTGGCCCTGGATGAACTCCGGGGGCATGTGGCGCGTCTTGGCCGCGACATCGCCCAACTTGATCAGGCGCTTCTCGATGCGGTAGGGGTGGTTGCTCACACGCGCGATCGCCACCGACCCGTCGGTGGCGCCGTTCATCGCCTCGCTCGCCGCCTTCACGCCCGCCGAACGCGCCTCGGTCGCGTCAACCAGTGAGGGCTCGGGCCAGCACCGCTGCATGTACCCGAGCGTGTCGGCCCGCACCCGTGGCGGCTTGCCGGTGGGGCTCTTGATGCGCTCCTTGATCAGGTTGGCCAGGCAGTCACCCAGCGCTCCCGAGCCGGAGAGCTGCACGTTTCCGTGCGCATCGGTCTGCCCGTTGCTGATGAGCGTGGCGCCGATCTCGCGCCCGTCCTTGTCCTTGATCCCCTCGCTCACCGCGATCTGGCAGCGCCCCCACTTGACGATCGTCGCCTTTACATCGTCGATGAACCGATCGGCATCGAAGGGCACCTCGGGCAGGTAGATCAGGTGGGGGCCCTCGCCCTCCTGGTGGCGGGCGAGCGCGCTCGCCGCGGTGAGGAAGCCGGCGTTGCGCCCCATCACCACGTTGATCTTGATGCCCGGCAGCGAGGCGTTGTCGCGGTCGTCGGCCATGAAGGCCATCGCCACGTAGCGCGCAGCGCTGCCGTACCCCGGCGTGTGATCGTTGCAGACCAGGTCGTTGTCGACCGTCTTGGGGATGTGGAAGCAGCGCAGCTCGTAGCCGGCCTTCAGGCCCATCTCGTAGACCAGCCGGCACGTGTCCGACGAGTCGTTGCCGCCGATGTAGAAGAAGTAGCGGATGTCC
>JAUXUZ010000509.1 GCA_030680655.1 Phycisphaerales bacterium | reverse complement strand
CGTGGAAGCAGGCGATCAAGAACGGTGGCACCTCGGCGCAGGAGCCGACCAAGCTCACCGACAAGCACGGCACGGTCATCACCGCCGCGATCAAGACGTACGGCGAGGTGATCCACAGCTTCGTGCAGCGCCCCGCGGATGGGAACGGGGTGTATGCGCTGCCGAACATCAAGCAGGCTCAGGGGACGGGGCAGGGCTCGTTCATGCCCGGGTTCCAGCAGACCAAGCTTTTCAAGAGCCTGAATGACTACAACGTCAAGCACCCGTGCGGGCTGAAGTACACCGACCACCTCGTTGGCAACGTCGAACTGGGCAAGATGGACTACTGGGTGAAGTTCTACGAGGATGTGCTGGGGTTCAAGATGTTCATGTCCTTCGACGACAAGGACATCGCGACCGACTTCTCCGCACTGATGAGCAAGGTGATGGCGAGCGGGTCGGGGCTGATCAAGATGCCGATCAACGAGCCTGCGCCTGGAAAGAAGAAGAGCCAGGTTCAGGAGTATCTCGACTGGCACAACAACACCCCGGGCGTGCAGCACCTTGCGCTCCGCACGGATGATGAGCTCGAGTCGATCGACGCCCTCCGCAATCGCGGCGTTGACTTCCTCACGATCCCCGACGCGTACTACGACCAGGTCTGGAAGCGGATCGAGCCGCTGCTGGCGCAGGCGGGCAAGACGGTGAAGGAGGACCACCAGAAGGTCCGCGACCTGGGGATCCTTGTTGACGCCGACGAGGAGGGGTATCTGCTGCAGCTGTTTACCAAGCCGCTGCAGGACCGGCCGACGCTGTTCTTTGAGATCATCTGCCGGCGCGGGAGTCAGGCGTTTGGGAAGGGGAACTTCAAGGCACTGTTTGAGGCGTTGGAGTTGGAGCAGGAGAAGCGCGGGAACCTGTAAGATTTCTGGCGTGATCAGAGTGGATTTTCACTTGTAGGCTGTGACTCGCGGATCTAAATCGCGTGGCTGTTGAATTCGCAAGACGATTTGGGGATAACGTGGGGGCGTGGGCAACCGCTGGCGTCATGTGGACCGGTTAGCCCCCACGTGATGTGGTTTGCGAGGAAATCTGGTAACCTTTGTTTCCGGAGGTTCCCATGCAGACCAGTGTCTCCCGTCGTTCCTTTCTTGCTGCGGCAACTGCGGCGCTCGCTGCGCGTTCAGTGTTTGCCCGAACGGCCGACAAGTCCGGAATGACGAACCCGATTCTCGGCACGGGTGAGCACAGGTACGAGTGCATCCACGACTGGCTGAAGCCGCCGCAGGGGTTGCTGTTTGGAGATACGCACGGGCTGGCGCAGGATTCTGCGGGACGGATTTATCTGGCGCAGACGGTGCATCCGACGAGCACGAAGGGGGAGGCGGTGTGCGTGTACGGGGAGGATGGGAAGTTCATCGCGGCGTGGGGGGAGCGGTATCGGGGTGGTGCGCACGGGTTGGATGTGCGGAGTGAGCCTGGTGCGAAGGTCGGAGATAAGGGGGCGGAGTTCTTGTATCACTGCGACACAAACCGGCGGGTGGTGGAGAAGACTGACCTTGACGGGAAGGTGGTGTGGGAGCGCGGGTATCCGGTTGAGGCGAGCGTGTACGCGGCGAAGGAGAAGTACTGCCCGACGAACGTGGCGTTTCTGCCGGACGAGGGTGGGAAGGCGGGTGACTTTCTGGTGGGGGATGGGTACGGGTCGTCGTACATCCATCGCTACACGGCGAGCGGTGAGTTTGTGAAGACGGTTGTGCAGCCGGGCAAGGAGGCGGGGAAGGTGAACTGCCCGCACGGGTTGTGGGTGGATACGCGGGGCGGGAAGGCGCGCCTGGCCGTGGCGGACCGGGGGAACAACCGCATCCAGTACTTCACGCTCGACGGCGTCCACGAGGGGTTCGTGACGGCGGGGATGCGGCAGCCGTGCCACTTCAAGACGCGGGGGGACCTGCTGCTTGTGCCGGACCTCTCGAGCGTGGTGACGCTGCTGGACAAGGACAACAAGGTGGTGGTGCACCTGGGCGATGGGCACCCGACGAACCTGCGCGACAGGCCGCGGGACCAGTTCATCTCTGGCAAGTTCATCCACCCGCACACGGCAATCTTCCTGAAGAACGGCGATATTCTGGTGGCGGAGTGGGTGCCAATCGGAAGGGTGACGCTGCTGCGGAAGGTCTAAGTTCGAGCGAGGGCCGTGGGGCCGGTGTGCGGTGACCGTTGCACTTGGGCGACGATGGGGCTCCAGGCACCGGTCACGGTCAGAGCACCGTGACCGGTGGCACGATCGGCCTTGTGCTTTGATCTGGCCCGAAACTGCGTCCGGGAACGACCGATGGCCGAAAACACACCCATGCAGGCCTCTACCGCCGATCCCCAGACTGCCCCCGCAGGGCCGGTTGCGCATGTCCGCCCACCCCGTGAGCGGCGGTCGCTTTCGAAGATCATCCTCTTTGGGATTCTCTCCGTGTTCGCGGTGATGGGGCTCGTGGGCCTGGTGGTGATCGCGTTCTCCGCCGGGTCGCTGCTGCGGCGGACGCCGGTCTCGACCTTCAGCGCCGGCGTGGCGACGATCGATCAGGTGCGGTCGCTGAAGCTGCTGACGGTGCTGAGCTTTGAGGTCACCAGCGACATGGAGGCGGAGCACGCTGAGCGGAGGGGCGTTTGGCTCGCACGCGGTTCGGCCGACTATGTCGTCGACTTCTCAAAGGCCCAGGTGATCGACAAAGACGAAGCTCGCAGGGTGGTGAGCATGCAGTTGCCGCGCCCGGTTGTGCGGAACGCGCGGCTCGACCCGGTGCGGACGAAGAT
>JAUXUZ010000508.1 GCA_030680655.1 Phycisphaerales bacterium | reverse complement strand
GGCGGATTGGGCCGGTGAGAGCGGCGTGGGCGGTGGAGCGAGCAGATCGGCTGACGCGGGGGCCATGGGGCGGGTTCCTTCCCTGAACGCAACCCGAACCGTCCGGCGTCCTTGCCGGATTGGAGGAGGGAGCGTGATGATAGTGAGCGACCACGCCAGTTACGCCCAATCGCGTGCCGAGTGCGGGTAGATTCACACCCGGCGGCAAACCGGGTGAAGCCCGATCGGGCATTCGATTGAACGGGGGCGTTGACCCGGGTGAACTACTTAGACGGTTCTGGTGCAACCGGCGCAACCGGGGCGGCCGGGGTCGTGGGGTCTCCCCAGACGCGCACGAGCAGGCTCTGCAGCTCGGCACCCTGCGGGTCGTTCTTCGACTGCGTGGCCATCGTGGTGAGCCCCTTGTTCAGCCACGAGAGGTTGTCGAACTGGCGGCCGAGGTAGGCCAGGGTGAGCCCGGCGTTGGGCACGATCGGGCCACCGTCGCGGTCGATGTCTTCGTTGATCATCTCGGCGAGGCGGTTGGCGCGCGAGCGCGACATGAGCAGGTTCTCGTGGTAGCGGATGGGGATCATCTCGGGGTGCTCGACGAAGAACTGGCGGAGCGACTCACCGCCGGACATGAGCAGGCCGAGCCCCATGGTGGCGTGGATGCCGCCGGCGGCGGCGAGCACGTTGTTGCGGTCGCGCGCGAGCGCGGCCTGGAACATCTGGTCGGCGAGGCCGAAGCGCCCGTTGGCGAGCGACTCCTGGCCCAGGCGGGTGTAGCCGTCGGTGGCGACGGCGTCGCTGGCGCCGGGTGGCACGAGCGTCTCGATGCGCAGGCCCATGCTGCGCAGGGCGTTGATGTCCGCCTCGGTGAGCGCGGCCGTTGCGGCGCTGTTGGACGGGTCGGGCGTGGTGACGATGTCGCGGTCGCGGGGGTCGTCGGGCGTCGCCGCGGGCGCGGCGGGCCTGGCGGCGGCGAGCTTCTCGCGCAGGCGGTTGATGGTGGAGTTGGGGTCGTACTGCAGCGGGGCAGAGCTGAAATCGGGCCGCGCGATGGCGTCGGGTCGGCCCGGTGCGGCGATGGCGCGGGCGACTGAGGCACGGCGCAGCTCATCGATCACGCGCCCGTAGGTGGCGGCTGCGGCGCTGGACTTGTTGGCATCCACCGGCGCGGTGCCGATCGCGGGCTCGGCCCGTCCGAAGGGCTCGACGCTCAGCCCGCGCAGCGCGGAGCTGCGCGCGATGTAGAGGTCCCCCTGGCGGTCGCGCAGGTAGCCGACGCTCTTGTCGCCGGCGCGCGAGAAGTCGCCCGAGGTGGTCCCCTGGGGAAGGACGACCGCCGACGTGAGCGCGCCCTGCGGGAGGTACCCAGACTCGAGCGCGGCGACGCGGTCGAGCCCGCCGAACGACGAACCGCCAAACCCGCCTCCGCTGATCCCGCCGGCGCCGTAGCGCGAGAGGATGCCGCCGTCGCGGATCAGCCCGCGCGAGATGGCGTCGCCGAGGGTGCCGGGGTAGGGTGAGTTGCCGGTGATCCGCGGCGTGAAGCCGGGGCCGTTCAGCGCGTTGCCCGCGCTGGTGTTGAAGCGGACGATGGCCTGCAGGTCCTGCGTCGAGGCGTTGATGCGCCCGCCGGCGGTTGCGCTCAGCCCGCCGTCGAGGGCACGCCCGCCACCGAGTGCGTTCTGGCCCATCGCCGCCCCGCACAGGGTGAGGGTGGCCGCGAAAGAGAGGGAGACGGTGCGGGTGGACCGGTTCATGGGAGTCTCCATCGGTCAAAAACGGACCTGGGAACGCGGGGACTCTATTTTACGGCGTCGCGGGCGGTGGAAGTTCGGATAAGGGGTCGGCCGCGGGTCGATACCCTTGTGGCATGGATGAAACGAAGGACCAGGGTGATGGCGGGAGTGAACCAGTCGCCCGACCGGGCCCGGTGCAGGTCGTGCAGTCGGCGGTTGAACTGGCGGCGTCGCAGCGGGCGGTGGGCGTGCGGATCGCGCGCATGTCGTTTGTGGTGCTGGTGTTCACGGTCGTGCTGGTCTCGATCCTGGGTGGAACCAAAGAGGGGAACACCCTCGCGGCGAACCCGTGGCAGCGGTGGATCATCCCCGGCTCAACGGCGGTGGTGGTGGTGGTGGCGTTCCTGGCGTTTGACCTGCTGATCCCGCGGAAGCGGATCGGGGTGCTGACGGGGGTGTTCTTCGGTGCGCTCGCCGGCGTGTTCGCGGCGATGCTGGTGAGCCTGGTCATCGACTTGTTCGTGCAGAGCTACATCCCCGACGCGGCGACGCGCGCCAGCGCCCGGGAGATCGTCGACATCGTCAAGGTGCTGCTGGGGATCGGGCTTGCGTACATGGGCGTGACGACAGTGCTGCAGACGCAGGACGACTTCCGGCTGGTGATCCCCTATGTGGAGTTTGCCAAGCAGATCCGCGGCCCGCGCCCGCTGCTGCTGGACTCGTCGGCGTTGATCGACGCGCGGATTGTGGACCTGGCGACGACGGGGATGGTGCAGACACCGATGGTGGTGCCGCGGTTTGTGCTGATCGAGCTGCAGACGCTGTCGGATTCGTCGGACAAGATGAGCCGCACGAAGGGACGGCGCGGGCTTGACGCGGTGGCGCGGCTGCAGCGCACGCCCGGGATCGACATCACCGTTGACGAGACGCCGATCCCCGGCAAGAGCGTGGACCAGATGCTCGTTGAGCTGGCGCGCCTGATGCCGGCGGTGGTGGTGACCACCGACGCGAACCTCAACAAGGTGGCGACCATCCAGAACGTGCGCGTGCTGAACCTCAACGACGTGGCCAACGCGCTGAAGCCGAGCCTGATCCCCGGCAGCCAACTGGCGATCGAGGTGATCCGCGCCGGCGACCAGCCGGGCCAGGGGATCGGGTACCTCGACGACGGCACGATGGTGGTCATCGAGCAGGGGGAGGCGTCGGTGGGCTTTGAGGCGCGCGTGGAGGTGACCAGCGCGATGCAGACGAGCGCCGGGCGGTTGATCTTCGCGAAGAACCTCGACGCCGATGATCGCCCTTCGGCGCCCGGCGCGGGCGAGGGGCAGGAAGAGGGCCCGGCCGACGATGCGCCCGCGGCCGCGCCGAGGATGGGCGACCCGCTGGCGATCAAGCCGCCGACCAAGCCGCTGCGGACGGGCCCGATGGGCCCGGCACAGTTTGGCAAGGCCCCCAACCGCAACCCGCGGCGGGGGTAGGCGTCGAGCAAGCGAGACTAACTAACAGAGTACGATCAAAATAAAGTGTCTAATGTGATACTTTAAGCCAGTATTTGGCGATAAAGTATCAGAACTGGTACTTTATGAGCAACCCTGATCGGATCACCGACCGGGCAATCCTGGCCCTTCTCGCCGAGCGGCTTGCCGGCTATCGGCTCAGGCAGAACCTGACGCAGGCCGCGCTCGCCAAGGAAGCGGGCATCTCGAAGTTGACGGTTCTCCGGATCGAGCGGGGCGAGTCGACCCAGGTGACCAACCTCGTGCGCGTCCTCCGCGCGCTCGGGTTGATCGGCAATCTCGACGCGTTCATACCCCCGCTGACGCTTCGACCGTTGGAGCAGGCCCGCCTCAAGTCGCGTCCGAGGCAGCGAGCTTCGCGCCGATCCGAAAAGAAGCCGGCGCCGCCCGCGGGCGGGTGGCAGTGGAAAGAGGACGTGAAGAAGAGCGGAGATAAAACGTGACGACCGCGGAGGTGTACCTGTGGGACACGCTGATCGGCGGCGTCTCCGTCGAGGGGCCGCGACGGGTCGCGTCGTTTGAGTACGAGCGAGCGTTTCAGGCGAGCGGGATCGAGATCGCACCGCTGATGATGCCGCTGTCGGACCGGCTCTACCGCTTCCCGGAGTTGCCCGAGAGCACTTTCCACGGCCTGCCGGGTCTGTTAGCCGATTCGCTCCCCGACCGGTTCGGCAACGCCGTCATCGACCAGTGGCTCCTCTCGCAGGACCGGCTGCCCGGCACGATCGACGCGGTGGAGCGGCTCTGCTACACGGGTGCGCGGGGGATGGGCGCGTTGGAGTTTCGCCCCGCAAGCGGGCCGCGGATGGATGAATCGAAGCCGGTGCACATCGACTCGCTGGTCAGCCTGGCCTCCGAGGTGCTGAGCAGCCGCGAGGGGCTCGCGGTGTCGTTCGCCGATGCCGACAAGGAGCGGGCGCTGCGGGAGATCCTCCGTGTGGGCGCCTCGGCGGGCGGCGCGCGTGCGAAGGCAATCATCGCGTGGAACCCGAAAACCAGCGAGGTGCGCTCGGGTCAGGTACGGGCGGGGGCGGGGTTCGAGTACTGGCTGCTGAAGTTTGACGGCGTGGAGAACAACAAGGACAGAGCGCTCGCCGACCCCAAGGGGTACGGCGCGATCGAGTTCGCCTACCACCTGATGGCGGTGGAGGCCGGGATCACCATGAGCCCGTGCCGTCTCTTTGAAGAGAACGGACGCCGCCACTTCATGACGCGGCGTTTCGACCGGCTCGCCGGCGGCGAGAAGCTCCACATGCAGTCTCTGGGGGCGGTGGCGCACCTTGACTTCAACAACGAGCTCGCGCACTCGTACGAGCAGGCGGTGCTGGTCATGCGGCGGCTGGGCCTTCCGATGAGCGATATCGAGGAGCAGTTCCGCCGCATGGTCTTCAACGTCGTCGCCCGCAACCAGGACGACCACGTGAAGAACGTCGCGTTCCTGATGGACAAGCAGGGCCGGTGGTCGCTCTCACCGGCGTTCGACGTGACGTACAGCTACGACCCGGCCAACCGCTGGCTCTCGCGGCACCAGATGAGCATGGCGGGCAAGCGCGATGGGTTCACGTTCGACGATCTGCGCGCCGTCGCAAAGATGGCATCGATGAAGCGGGGGCGGGCGGAGGAGATCGCGTCGGAGGTCGTGGGTGCGGTTGCACGGTGGCGTGTGTTCGCGCAGCGCGCGGGTGTGCAGCCCGCGCAGACCGACGCGATCGCCAAGGCGCACCGGCTTGGGCTCGCGCCGGGTTGAGGTTTGCATCAACAAGTGGCGAACGCGGTTGTGCGTGCGAACCGGGCTTCGTGGTCGAGCAGCCACTGCTTGGCCCTCGTGCCACCGGCGTACCCCTGCAGCGAGCCGTCCTTGGCGATGACGCGGTGGCACGGGACGATGATCGAGATCGGGTTTGCGCCGTTGGCCGCGCCGACGGCGCGGGCGGCGTCGGGCGAGCCGATGAACCGGGCGATGTCGAGGTAGGTGCGTGTCTCGCCGAAGGGGATCGACAGCAGGTAGTCCCACACGCGGTGCTGGAAGGGTGTGCCGGCAGGGCGGATCGTGACGTCGAACGCGCGGAGGGCGCCGGCGAAGTAGGCGTCGAGTTGCCCGCAGATGTTGGCGAAGGCGGAGGCGCTCTGCTCGCCGGCGGGCGTCGCGTGCGCGTGCCTGTGCCCGGCGGTGTAGAGACCGGTGAGTGAGCCGCCCTCGGCGGTGAGGAGCAGGTCACCGATCGGTGATGGGTGGCGGTGCCAGGTGGTCATGGTTGCGCGGGTGGCTTGGGGTTGGGTGTGCTGGCGGCGTCGGGCCTGACCGTTTGGACCGGCAGCGTGACTTCTTCGATGGTTGTGCGACGCGCGGTGACCTGGGCGGGCCGGCCGTTCTGCGCGGGCGTGACGGCAACCTCGTCGACGGCGCGGGTGGTGGCGGTGGCGGGGCCCAGCTCGGTCTCCACCGGCTGGTCCTGCTGCGAGCGGGCGATCTCGATCGTGCGGGGCGCGGCGGGATCGGTCTTGATCGCCTTGGCAATCTCACCGAAGAACGCGCCGATGCTGCTCATCAGAGAAGGCGCGGGCTCGGGCTTGTGGGCGGGGCTGGTCACGGGGGAGGGTAGTCGAACGCGCGGGGGGCAAGGCACCCTCACCCGCACGCGCAGAGCCTCATGCGACCTCCCCCGCTGGGAGCGGCGGAGGTGGGGTCACGGCTTTTCTTCTGGGCTGGTGATGTTCAGGATGTCGGCGAGGAAGGCCTTGTCATCGAAGCTCTGCCCGGCAGAATCGCCGATGCGGGCGAAGCGGACGATCACCATGTCGTACTGCGGGATGATGTAGAGCTTCTGGCCACCGAGCCCCGCGGCCATGCGCACGTCGAGCGGTTTGCCGTCTGGGCCGTTGACGGGCTCGGTCTTCTTCTCAAAGTTCCGGCCACGGAGCCGCTCGGCGAGTTTCTCGCGCAGGGTGCCCTTGCCATCGTCGGCCCCGGCGGCGGGGCGCATGGGGTTGGTCGATTCCTGGCCACTGCGCCGGAGCCAGAAGGTGAGGCCGTAGCTGGGATTGGTCGCGCTGGGGACGAAGCATTGCGCCAGCAGATCAGCCTTGAGCAGCTGGCGCTTCTCGCCCTTGCCGTCAACCCACGCGCCGCTATTGAGCACAAACTGCCCGAACTTCACCCACTCGCGCGCGGTGAGCGAGCAGCCGCCGGGGAGGTTGGGGTGACCCTCCTTGTCGCGCCCGATGCGGGCAACGTCGAGCCCGATGGGCGTGAAGATGCGCGCGGTGTAGTAGTCCCACACGGTCTTCTCGGGGAGCTTGGAGGCCTTGAGCTTGCGTTCGAGGAACGCGCCGAACGCGTAGTAGTGGTTGCCGCCGTACTCAAACTGCGCGCCGGGTGTGCCGGTCATGGGCGCGTCGATCGCGCCTGTGAACCAGTCGTCGCGCGACGACTTGAGCAGGCTCTCAAGACCCTCCTTGCGACCGGCGTTCAGGTCGCGGTTGCGCTCCTTGACGCCGGCACCGTCGGCCTGCAGGCCGCTGGAGAGCGTGAGCAGGTGGCGCACGGTGATCTGCGACTTCTTGGGGTCGCTCTGCCACTCGGTGAGGCTGTCGGCGACCTTCTCGTCGAGGGAGGTGATCAGGCCGTCCTGGATCGCGAACATGGCGGCGACGCCGGTGAAGCTCTTGGTGCCGCTGGCGAGGGGCTGCGCGGTCGTCGCCGAGCCGCCGTTGTCGTAGCGCTCGTAGATCGTCTTGCCGTGCTGCTGGATGAGCACGCCGCGCCCGGCGTGCGCCTTTGAGTAGTCGGCGGCCTTGTCGAAGCGGGCCTGCGCGGCGG
>JAUXUZ010000458.1 GCA_030680655.1 Phycisphaerales bacterium | reverse complement strand
AAGCAGACGCTTGTTCGATTCCACCGGCGACAACCCCTTCAGTTCCTTCTCACCGCCGAGCTTGCCGATCTGCTTCAGCGCCGCGTGCACACGCTGCGCCATCACCGCCGGGCGCAGACCCGTGGGCACAAAGTCGTACCCCGCAAAGGCGGTCCCGTTGCAGAACGGGCTCCGGCTCAGCCCAAGCCCTGCGCACTGGTCGCAGACCTCTTCGGGCCCGACGTGCCCCTTGCCGTCGCACTCCTCGCACGTCTCGCGCCCACCCTTGCAATACCGGCACGAGTCACCGGCGAACTCCCTGACGATCGCCGCGCACTCGCGCTTCCCCACCGCCTCCTCGATCGCTTCGATCACCTCGCCGTCACCCTTGAGCGACCCAGCAGCGTCCGCGTGCCGCAGCAGCTGCATCGCCGCTTTGTGCTTCCCCTCGCCCACCGCTTCCTTGAGCTGCTCGATGACCAGCTCAGTCTTGTCCCTGTCGTATCCCATGAGGTGCGAGTCCTGTGGTGCGAAGGTTGGGCCGTGCCCGGGCATCCTACTAGAAAAAAAGACCCGCCGACAATAGGTCAAACCGCGCCCCGCGCACCGCGCACCGTCTCAGCCGAACCGGCCGGTGACGTACTGCTCAGTCTCAGGCAGGCGCGGGTTCTGGAAGATATCCGCCGTCCGCCCAAGCTCAACCAGCCGCCCCAGGTACATAAACGCCGTGTTGTGGCTCACCCGCGCCGCCTGCTGCATGTTGTGCGTCACGATCACCACCGTGATGCGCCCCGCGATGCTGCGGATGAACTCCTCAACCTTCAGCGTCGCGATCGGGTCCAGCGCGCTGCACGGCTCGTCCATCAGCAGCACCTCCGGCTCCGCCGCGATCGCCCGCGCAATACACAGCCGCTGCTGCTGCCCGCCCGACATCCCCAGCGCGTTCTCCTTCAGCCGGTCCTTCACCTCGTCCCACAGCGCAGCCGCACGCAGCGCACGCTCGCACGCGTCCTCCAGCACGCTCCGCCGCCGCTCCCCGTCGATCCGCAGCGCGTACACCGCGTTCTCAAAGATGCTCATCGGGAACGGGTTGGACTTCTGGAACACCATCCCGATCCGCTTGCGGATGTCGATCACATCCACGTTGGGCGCATAGACGCTGCGCCCCCCCAGCTTCATGTCGCCCGTCACGCTCACCGTGTCGATCAGGTCGTTGAGCCGGTTGATCGACCGCAGCAGCGTGCTCTTGCCGCAACCGCTCGGCCCGATCAGCGACGTCACCTTGTGCTCGGCGATCGGCATCGAGATCGAGTAGAGCGCCCGCGCTGCGCCGTAACGCAGCGAGAACTCCTCCACGTCGATCAGCGCCCGCTCCTTCATCAGCGCAGGGTGGATAAACGGCGTGAACGGCTCGCCCGCCTTCACGCACCGCGCAAAGTCGGTGCCGCTCCGCTCCGCCGGTGCGTCAGCGCCAACCGCCCCGGACGTTTCAACAGCAGCCGGGTTGGACGGTCCTTCGCTCATCGGGGGGGGGAGGTCGGCAACCCGTCCAACGGTAGCCGCAGGAACCCGCGAACCAACACCCCGCGATCCCGCCTCGATCACGGCAACCTGAACCGCCCGTCGCTTGCTGTCTCCGGTGCCGACCATCTCGCCTCCTTAGAACGCCTCGCCAAGGAACTTCTTCCGCAACCCCGACCGAACGCGGATCGCCGTCGCGTTCAACGCCACCACCACGCAGATCAATAGCAGCGTCGTGCACCACACCAGCGGCCGCGCC
>JAUXUZ010000506.1 GCA_030680655.1 Phycisphaerales bacterium | reverse complement strand
CTCTTACCAACGGCCCTACTCCCTGGGGCTCGACCATCTACGGTGCCGACGAGCAGTCCGTCTCCATCATCAGCGCCCGCCCCGGCGACCGCGGCAGCTACACGCTCTATGCCACCAACACCTGCGGCACACGCCTCACCGGCCCTGTCTACTTGAGTGTCCTCAGCGCCGATGTGGGCACGCAGGGCGGCGTACGCGGCAGCGACGGCCTCTTCGACAACAACGACTTCATCGCCTTCATTACCATGTTCTTCGACAGGGACCCCCTCGCCGATGTGGGCTCGGTGGGGGGTGTGATCGGCCGCGACTTCCTGTACGACAACAACGATTTCATCGTCTTCATCAACTTGTTCTTTGGCAACTGCCCGTGAGCTCGCAGCGCGGTTCGCCTGCGTTCTGGAGGCCGCGGGTGCGAGTCCTGCCGCCTTGATCCGGTACCATTGGGCGGCCCCGAAACGTCCGCCCCCCCCTCTCCCTTTTCCCCCCCCATTCGAACCTGGAGCGAACCGTGAAACGACTCATCGCGGCAGGACTCTTGTGCCTCCTCGGCGGCTGCGCGTCGACGAACACGGCCGCACCCACACCAGTCATTGGAGATCCGCACATGCGCCTGGGCAACTTCTCGGTCAGCCTTACCGTCAAGGACATCGCCGCGTCACGCGCGTTCTACGAGAAGCTCGGCTTCAAGATGGTCTCGGGTGACCAGTCCAAGAACTGGGTCGTGCTCCAGAACGCCGACACCAAGATCGGCCTCTTCCAGGGCATGTTCCCCAAGAACACGCTGACGTTCAACCCCGGCTGGGACAGCAGCAAGAACACCCTGACGGATTTCGAAGATGTGCGCGACCTGCAGAAAGCCATGAAGGCCCGCGGCCTCACCCCCAACCCCGCCGCGGATGAATCCACAACCGGCCCGGCGTACCTGATGCTGATCGACCCTGATGGCAACCCGATCCTGGTTGATCAGCACGTGCCGAGTCCGAAGAAGTAACACGCGAGAAGAGAGCCGCAGCGGACGGCACCGAAGTTGACCTTCAAACCCGAGAGGAACCCCATGGACCTCCTGCTCCCCCTCTGGCTCCCGATCCTCCTCTCCACCGTCGCCGTCTGGTTTGTCGCCATGATCGTCTGAACGGTCATGCCGCACCACAAGCAGGACTTCATCAACCTGCCCGACGAAGACGGGTTCATGGATGCGCTCCGCATCAGCGGCATCAAGCCGGGCAACTACACCTTTCCAGACGGCCGCGGGCGCGCGAAGATGCAATCGGAGAACGTGCAGAAGGCGTGGCAGCAGGGCCCCGTCGGGCACCTGAGCCTCTGGCCCACGCCGCTGACCATGGGCGGCAAGCTCGTCGGCACCTTTATCGTTTACCTTGTCGTCAGCACCCTCATCGCCTTCCTCACGCGCACCGCGATCCCCGGCCCCGCGGCGTTCGCGAGCGTTTTCACGTTCGCGAACGCCGCGGGCATCCTGGCGTACGGCTTCTCACACATCCCCAACGCGCTCTGGTGGAGCTCCTACAAGCGCACCATCATCGCCAATGTCGTTGATGGCATCCTCTACGGCGTGATCACCGGGGTGATCTTCGCATGGTTGTGGCCGCGGTGATGTCAAACGCTGCCGCCTCGCTCTGCCGCTGACGAGCCGGTCCCTCTTCAGCGTGCCTGCCTGCCGCAGACGGTACGATCCGGTCACGCGGACCACGGCCTTTCTCCCCGGCGAGTGAACCAATGTGCGCCACGTCTCACCACGCTCAACCGCGCACGACCATCCATGCGTGCCTTTTCTGTCGCGAGCGCATCGTCGCCGCGCTGATTGCCCTCACGCTGGCGCTCGCGCCGGGCCCGGTCTGCACGGCTCAGCCGATCGCAGGGCCTGTCTTGCCCGTGCCGCACGCGCCGACCCACAGGCCCGAGGGCACCAGCGCGAGCGGTGACCTTCCGCTCAACCCGGGCGCTATCACCGTTGAGCCAGTCGCGACCGATGAACAGATCCGCGCCCGGTTGGTCAGCATCCTCGAAGCAACCGGGTGGTTCACCCGCACCGACGTGCAGGTCCGCGAGGGAGTGGTGTTCCTTGATGGCATCGCCGCCAGCGCGGACGACCGCAAGTGGGCCGGGGACCTGGCGCGGAGCACGCAGGGCGTTGTCGCGGCTGTCAACCGGATGGGGGTGGCGCAGCCTTCGATCTGGGAGTTCGGCGGGGCGCTGGGTGGACTGCGGGGGCTCGGGCGTGACCTGCTGAGCGCCTTGCCGATGATCGCCTTCGCGGTGATCGTGCTCCTCATCGCCGCCGCGTTGGGGTGGTTCGCCTCGCGCTCGGTGCGGGAGGTTCTGCGCGCGCGGGTCGCGGCCCGGCTGCTGCGCAGCCTGCTCTCGCGCGGGGCGGGGCTGCTGGTCTTCCTCACCGGCGTGTACATCGTGCTGCGGATCTCAGGGCTCACGCAGCTGGCGCTCACGTTCGTCGGCGGCACTGGGCTCATCGGCCTGGCGCTGGGCATCGCCTTCCGCGACATCGCGGAGAACTACCTGGCGAGCATCTTTCTGAGCATTCAGCGCCCCTTCGAGAGCGGCGACCTGGTGGAGATCACCGGCGTCACCGGCTACGTGCGGCAGCTCAACGTGCGCACCACCGTGCTGGCGACCCTCGACGGCAACCTCGTGCAGATCCCCAACTCGATGGTGTACAAGAACACCATCCGCAACTTCACCGCGACGCCCAACCGGCGCGAGGAGTTCAGCGTCGGCATCGGCTACGACGACCCGATCGACCGGGCCCAGGAGATCGCCCTCAAGGTGCTCTCGGAGCACCCAGCGGTTCTTCGCGAACCCGAGCCCTGGGTGCTGGCCGACAGCCTCGGCGCGGCCACGGTCAACCTGCGCATCTACTTCTGGCTCAACGGGCGCGAGCACAGCTGGCTCAAGGTGCGCTCGTCGGTCATCCGCCTGGTCAAGCGGTCGTTCCAGCAGCACGGCATCTCCATGCCCGATGAGGCCCGCGAAGTGGTTTTCCCCAAGGGTGTGCCCGTGACGGTGCAGCAAACGTCTGCCGCAGGCACCGAAGCTGCTCGCGGCCAGGCCGCCCAGTCGACGATGGCGTCGCGCAGTTCACCCCCGGCCCCAGCGCCCGCCCCGGGCACCGAGGCCGTCGTCACCAAGGCCGAGGGCGGCCTGGCGAGCGATGCGGGCCAACTCGAGGCACAGGCCCGCCAGTCCAAGCCGCAAGGTGAGGACCTGCTGCGTCGCAGCGCCGATCCACCCAGCGCTGGGTGATCGAGTGCGGCCGGTGCGGGCATCTTGGTGGACTGCTTCTCGTCGATCCCCAACGCGCTCTGGTGGGGCTCATGCAAGCGCACCATCGCCGCCAATCTCGTCAACGGCAGCCTTTGCAACGCGATCACAGGGGCGACTCTCGCATGGTTCTGGCCGCGGTGACGGTGCAGTTCTCGCCCCGCCGACGGCCCCACCGACCGTCGGAGGAATCGCCGGTGCCAACAGGTGGCAAGGCTGTTATGCCGCGTCCCCGCTAACATCGGAGCAATCATGAATCCCACGCGCATCCTGCTCGTCCTCATCGCCATGCTGGGTGCAGTGCCGATCGCCGCCGCGGACGACTCGATGGGCCATTCCCGCCACGGCAGCGCCTTCGACACGGGCCTTCGACAGAAGCCGTGGCGCATGGACGGGATCGGCAGAGCGCACTTCCCGATTACCACAAAGGTGCCGGAGGTTCAGGAGTGGTTTGACCAGGGTAACGCGCTGTTGCAGTCGTTCTGGTACGAGGAAGCCGAGCGCTCGTTTCGATGGTGCCTGAAGCTCGACCCCGACTGCGCGATGGCCTACTGGGGCCTGGCCCGCTGCGGTCTGAACTGGTCCACCGGTCTCAGCGAGTTTCCGGAGATCAAGCGTTACAAGGACTTCCTCAAAGAGGCGGTCCGACGCAAGGGCTCGGTCACTCCGCGGGAGCGGATGTACATCGAGGCTTGGGATGCGGCCATGGGAGCCGATGCGTCCGAGCGTGTGAAGACCCTCGGGCAGAAGCTGCAGGAACTCGTGCTGGAGCACCCCGACGACCTGGAGGCCAGAACGCTCCTGGCGATGTTCTCGATCGGATCGGGCAGTGCGCTGGGGACCGAGATGATCGTGCGCGACATCCTGCTCAAGGACCCCGATCACCCCGGCGCTCACCACACGCGGATCCACAACTGGGACGGCCTGTTCGCCGAGCAGGCGATCGTCAGCTGCCAGGCCTATGGCCGGCTCGTGCCGGGCATCGGGCACGCCAACCACATGCCCGGTCACAACTACTCGAAGATCGGCATGTGGCACGAGGCCGCCCGCTCGATGGACGCGGCCACGCGCGTTGAGCTGCGCTATATGAACGAGCGCCTGGCGCTCCCCTTTGAGACTTGGAACTACGCCCACAACCGCAACTACCTCTGCTACATCCAGGAGCAGCTGGGGATGGCGGCCGCGTCGCTCCAGGGCGCAGGCGACATGCTCGCGGCACCGCGCGAGCCCAAACGCGGCAACGATCAGCAGTACGGCATCGCCGACGAAGGGATGTTCGCGCAGATCCGGGCGCTCGTCAAGTTCGAGCGGTGGGACGAGATCCTCAAGGCCGGCACGATCCAGTGGGGCACCGACGAGTTCAGCAAGCTGGGCCGCGCGTTCGTCGAGACCCTCGCCTACACCGGTCAGGGAAAGACCGTCGATGCCCGCGCCCGCCTCGCCGAACTGACGGTACTGGCCCACGCGATGGCGGGGCCGGAGAATGGCGGTGCCGCGACCGGTGGCGCGGCCGGCGCGGCCGCCCCGTTCAGCTTCACCGTCGAGCTGAGCGCCGCGGAAGGGCTGCTGTGCGCAGCCGAGGGCAACCTGCTCGACGCGACCCGCTTCCTCACCGAGGCGGCTGCGATTGAGACCAAGCAGCGCGACGCCGGGCAGTACGTCAACGACCCGCCGGTTGCGCCGTGGCCCGCCAACCGCCTGCTCGGTGACGTCTACCTCCGTGCCGGAGAGCCCAGGCTTGCGATCGAGGCCTACGAGCGGGCCCTCAAGCAGGAACGCAACGACGGCTTCTCACTCGCCGGGCTTGCCCAGGCGTACTTCAAGTCTGGCAACCGTGAGAAGGCGAGCGCGTGCGCTGGCCGGTTCGCAGCGGTCTGGGCGAACGCAGACGCGGGCCTTCGCTGGAAGTCAGAGGTGGATGCGCTGGGGCTCAACGCCGCGGCCGTCGCGCAAACGCCCGCTCCCGAGCGTGCGTACACGCTCGATGCTCAGTCGGACCTCGGCCCGCTCGACTGGGAGCCGTTCGCCGCGCCGCGGCTTGACTGCGTGGACGCCGACGGCAAGGCCGTCCGCCTCGAGGACTTCCTCGGCAAGAACATCATGCTCGTCTTCTACCTTAACGAGGGGTGCGTGCACTGCGTTGAGCAACTGGTCGCCATCAGCGCCCGCGCCGCCGACTGGGAGGGCGAGAACACGGTCGTGCTCGCGGTGAGCAGCACACCACCCGAGCAGAACAGGGCGTCGGAGAAGCTAGGCAAGCTCTCGGCACGTCTGCTCTCCGACACCGACCACGCTAGCGCCCGCCGCTTCACCTCCTACGACGACTTCGAGGAGATGGAACTGCACTCGACGATCCTCATCGACGCCAAGGGCCGCGTGCACTGGAAGCGCACCGGCGGCGACCCCTTTACTGACACGGACTTCCTGCTCCAGTCACTCAAGCGCATGAACGGGAAGCCCGAGGCCACCCAGGCTTCGAAGTGACGGCGGCCCGGCGGCGGCGGGTGGCTTGGCTAACCCGCAGGGCGAATCTACGGGTGGCGCGGGCTGGAGCCCCTCCCCCTCCCTTCCCCTATCCCGCCCGCCCCCGCCAATGCGCCGTCCCCGCACCCAGCCCGATGCCGCCGACGAGCCACGAGTTGCGCCGGTAGTTGACGACCTGCTTCTGACAGCGCGCCTGCCGGTCGGCTCTGATGCTCCGCTCGTGCCCGCACTCGGGGCACGGCCGCCGGGGGAGCTCGGTCATGTCGTACCCGCGCGCGGGGCACCGCGCCCCTCTTGGGCCGGTCCCCCAGCCGCTCGGCGTCGGTGGGGTCGCGCTCCGCCTCGCGCACGCTTGACCCGGACTTGAGGTTCAGCCCGCAGCGGGTGCAGATCACCGCGTCAGCGGGGATCAGCCCCTCGCAGGCCGGGCACGTCTTGTCGCGGGCGTTCAGCTCGTAGCCGCTTATGTTGCGGAAGGGTAACCGATGAGCGGCCGTTTTCGTACACCCGCCCAGACTTTGACGAGACGCGACCGTCTTCGGCCGGTCTGCGCGACTCAGGCAGCCAAACTGAGCCTTTGTGCTTGCCGGGAGCCGAAACAGCGTGTAGGCTGAAACCGAAGCGGCACCGACCTTGAGGAGCGTTCCATGAGCCTGATGCGTTGCGGACTAAGCCGATGGGCGTTGATCGTTACCGTCGCGGGCCTGTGTGCCCCGGCGCCGGCGCAGCTGTACAGCATCGACAACGGCCCGCCGCACCGGCTGCTGCGCATCGATGTGCAGACGGGGGCGGTTGTCGTTGTCGGGCCGCTGACGCCCGCCACCGCGCTGAACGGCCAGGCCGTGCAGGACATGGAGTTCCTCGGCACGCGTCTGTTCGCCACGTTCTCCGCGCACCCCGGTCCGGCGCAACTGGTGGAGATCGATTCCTCAAGCGGCGCAGTGCTGTCAGCGACCACGCTGGCGCTTGGTGGAGCGGGGGGAGACCCGCTCATCAACGCAGTGGAGGGGCTCGCCGCCGATCAGAGCGGGCTGGTGCTCGCCTTCTGGCGGCCGACGCTGCCGAATGTATCAACGTCGGGGGTGCTCGGTCGAATCGGGGCAGGGGGTGTGGTCACACCGCTGGTCACAACATCCTCCGACTTCGACGGGATGTGCTTCGATGCGGCGTCGGGAGTGATGGTGGCCGTTGATCGCGAGCCCGGCGATGCGACACTCGAGCTCTACACCCAGTCGCTCACACCACCGTACCCGGGCCAGCGCATCGCCATCGCCCCATTCACCGCCACCGTCAACGGTGTGGATGAGCCGTCGATCGTCGGCGGGCGCATTGTCGCCCTCGACAGCGTCACCCGCCGGGTCCACCGCTTCGACCGCCAGACCGGTGCGCTGGTCGGCAGCGCGCCGCTCAATCCGTCCTTGAGCCTCTACTCGAGTGCAGCGCGGCCCTGCCTGTGCGACCTGGGCTCCCAAGGGGGCGTGCCGCAGGCCGACGGGCAGCTCGATAACAACGACTTCATCGCCTTCATCGACCACTTCTTCGCGCAGGACACCCGCGCCGACCTCGGGCGCACGGGCGGCGAACAGGGGACCGACGGGCAGTTTGACAACAACGACTTCATCGTGTTCATCGACCTGTTCTTCGAGGGATGCTAAACGGCACCGTTCACCCCGCCACGCTGATCAGACGGTCAAAGTGCCAGCAACGATGGCGGTGCGTGCTCGCCCTCACCCTGCGATCCGCCGCCGGGCCACCCCTTTGCGAATCCCCCGCACAAAGGCAAAGGCAGCAAGGCACACCGACCGTCGATCGATCTCTCAGCGCGGCGGGACGAACGTTCGGGTGGACCAGCCAGCAACGGGGCCCGTTCGCCGCCGGTCTGTGGCACGGGGACACGAGGCCGCGGCTCAAGCCGCGCCCACTCAATCGCCACACTCCCGGGGGGGATTAGGCACTACGCGAGCATTCCGTTCTTCCGAAGGATCACCAGGAGCATCGAGAACATGCGCTGAAATAGGTAGTCGACATGCTCCGGGTCCGCGACTTCGGGCTTGTCAGTCTCGGAATGGCGTATGCGAAAGTTGTTGCCCAACGAAGTGAGTGTTCTCGCTTCGTCCTCGAGCGCTAACCGCATCGACGGTTCGGTGGCGCAGGCATCAAGAAGGATCGTCGCTCCTCGCTTCTTGTCCACGTCCTTTACCGTCTTCAGCCGCTCCCACGCATCCCACGCCTTCTCCAGTGCCTCTTGGCGGACCCGCGGCGGTGGATCCATGAACTTCATGCGTGCCTCGCCCAAGAGCTGGTCGAGCGCCGAGTCGCCGCTCTGGAACACGGCTCGACGGACGGCCTCTCCTGTCGGATCGTCAAGAATCCGCTCCATCAATCCCTTGTCAGTCATTCGAAGGGCGATTCCGTTCCGCTGGAGGAGGAGCCCGACGTCTGCCCGAAACTTCTTCTGACCAGCCGCGACATCAAAATTCAGGTGGTCGTGATTAAAGAAGTTGTGGTGGCTGCGGCGGGACGCGAGTGAAATGTGCCGGTGGCAGAACTCAAGAAAATCGCATGCAGTGATGACGTCGGGCATCGAGTTCCATCCCGGCCAAGACGGCACTTCGGCCTGCAGGGCCTCATCGAACGCCCGTGAATCAGTCCCACAGCAGGCCGCGGGAGTATCGGTGCATCCATCGGGAAATGAATTGCCGAAATCCCCCCGCGTGATGCCGCGACGGACCAAAGAGGACAATCCCGTCCAAGTTGTCTGGTTGATCTCGTGGCGCGTCGGTACTTGTGCACCAAACTCCCGATCGCTGAAGTAGTCGTAGGTGTCGGCGGTGCTCATCGTTCCGGATTTTACGTCCTCCGTTCCTAGCGGGCACGGCGCAAGTCTCTGTCACCGTTACCACGGGCGACGCGGCGGGAGCCAAGGAGCATCGGTTCACCTGATGGTCGGTGCGCTCGCCATGGGGCTGAAAAGCACTCAAAACAGACCGATCATCGGCGAGCCGCTGATCGGTGGCAGGGCCGATGGCACGGCCCCTTTCAAGCTCGATGCCCGGTACACTCAGTCGATGGCGGTGGGGGATGATCCCGATGACGCGAGCGATCGACACGCTCGTACTTCAAGTCGCAGAGGACGGTCCAACATCCGAGCTGCTGGCCGAACTGACTCGGGGGCGCGACTACGTTGAGGTAGTTGGGCATTAGTGCCTGGAACGGGCCTTTGTCTACGCTCACAATGGCCTTTGGGGCGTGGCTCAACTTCTCCTACCAAGTCACACGGCTTTGCGGAAGCCGTGTGACTTGATTTCCATCCGCCCGCGTCGCGAGGGCAGCAAACTCCTAAACTGCGCGTTACCCCCACCAACTACGCTCACCCCACATGCTCGCCCTCACGCTCCAATCCGCCACCGACCACCTCGCCCGCCACGGTGTCGTGCGTGACGGTCACAGCTGGCTCACCTCCGCTCCATCCGCACCCGTCGCAACCATGGAGCGTCTGCAAGTCCCCCGCCTCGTGCCGTGCGCCCGGGTGATCGCCGGGCACCTAAACGCCGAAGGCGGCAACCCCGTGGTGCTGCTGATCGACGAGCGCGGCATCTGGCCGTCATCGGAGGACTGGCTGCCGCCGACGCTGATCCGCCGGCATGGCGGGCTCGGCGAAGCGGCGTGTGACTTCGACGGGTTCCCCGGGATGCTGCTGGCCGGTCACGAGCGTGCCGAGCTCGTCTCGCTGCTCGCCTGCTGCCTCAGCGGCGGCCTGGGGTTCATGGCCGCGGGACACTCGGGCATCGGCGGAGTGGGAGCCGCGGTGCGGATCAACCACGACGGCAACGGATGGGTGGCGGGAAGTGACGCGGCAGCGGCAGAGCGCTCCGCCCGCTTCCTCGCCGATGCGGCGGGGTGAGAAGCGAGTGTGCACAGTCGCGCCGGCCCCCGCTCGCGCGCGCCCTGTGTTGCCTCACGTGGGGGCTCACCTGCTCCATGCCCCCCTCACCCGTCCACGCCCCCAGGTCATCAAAGGACGCTCCTTCACAGTCGCGTCTCGTCAAACGAAAAAGCCCCGGCCATTCGGCCGGGGCTTGTACTCACGTCTCAAAGCTCGCGTTTCACGTCACTTGCCAAGCTTCAGATCACCCAGCCCCGACCCCATGAAGCCCGTGTTCTTGCCGAAGCCGCCCGAGAGTTCCTTGTTGCGGAACTGCTCGCGCTTGCGGCGGAGTTCGGGGGTCTCTTTGTTGATCTCGGCGAGGCGCTCCTGGTCGCGCTTGTTGCGGTCGTTGCGTTTGTCGGCCATCATCGCGTCGCGGCTGCCGGGCGCGGGGGCCACCTCGGGGAGCAGCGCCTTGATGCTGAGGCTGATCTTGCGGGTGCCCGGGTCGATCTTGAGCACCTTGGCGCTCACCACCTGCCCGACCTTGAGCTCATCTTCAACCTTGCCGATGCGCTTGCGGCTGATCTCGCTGATATGCACGAGGCCGTCGACGCCCTGGCCGATCTGGATGAACGCGCCGAACTCGGCGATGCGCACGACCGGGCCGCTGACCTCGGCGCCCTCGGTCACTTCCGCGGTGGCGGAGGTGAACGGGTCGGCGGCGAGCTGCTTCATGCCCAGCGCGATCTTCTCCGACTCGTGGTCGATGCGCAGGACCTGCACCTTGACGCTCTCGCCCTCCTTGACGAACTTCTGCACGTTCTTCTCGGAGGGTGAGACGCGGTCGTAGGTCATGTCGGTGATGTGGACCAGGCCGTCCATGCCGCCGATATCCACGAACGCGCCGAAGGGCATGATCTTGCGGACGATGCCGTCGAGCACCGCGCCCTCGACGAGTGTCTCCTTGAGCTTGGCCGCCTTGGCGGTGCGCTCCTCCTTGAGCATGTTGCGGCGCGACAGGACGATGTTGCCCGCGCCGCGGTGGTCGATCTGCACGATCTCGCAGGTGAACTTCTCACCGATGAAGACCGACAGGTCTGCCACGCGGTCGAGCGAAACCTGGCCGGCGGGCATGAAGGCGCGGTGGCCCGCGACCTCAA